>JASHQG010000419.1 GCA_030037665.1 Acetobacteraceae bacterium | reverse complement strand
GTGGAAGCAGCGGAAGGCACCGACGCGATGCTGTCACGCTGCCGCGCGCTGGCACGGTCGGGGCCGGGCGGCGTGCTGGTGAAGTTGGTCAAGCCGGGGCAGGAGCGCCGCGCCGACCTGCCCACGGTTGGCCCCGACACGGTGCGTGCCGCCGCGGCCGCCGGGCTGCGCGGCATTGCCTGCGAGGCGGGCGGCACTCTGCTGGCCGATCGCGCCGTCGCCATCGCCGAGGCGGACAGGGCCGGGATGTTCATGCTAGGCCTCGATGCCGAGGCCGTTTCCAATCGGGAGTGAGCGTATGAGCCGTTTCCTGCACACGATGATCCGCGTCGGCGACCTGCAACGCAGCGTCGATTTCTACACCAAGGCCTTCGGGATGAAGGAACTCCGTCGTCGCGACGTGCCGGATGGCAAATACACCCTGGCCTTCGTCGGTTTCGGCGACGAGGACAGCAACACGGCGATCGAGATGACCTACAATTACGGCGTTGAGAAATATGAGATGGGCGGCGCATTCGGCCACCTGGCGATCGGCGTGCCGGACGTGGCGGCGGCCTGCGAGGTGGCGAAGGCGGCCGGCGGCACGGTGACCCGCCCGGCCGGGCCCGTGAAGTTCGGGACAACGGTCATCGCGTTCGTCAAGGATCCGGACGGGTACTCGATCGAGCTGATAGAGCGCACGTAGGCCCCCCTACACCGGGGCCGCGCTCGGCCTTTGATCGGGACGAGGCAATCCCGTGCTGGCACTTTCAGCCAGGGCGCCTGCGAAATTCATCGCCCGATCGCCGGCCTCATGAGTGCCGTTCGACCTATCGCCATCCGCTGGCGCTCAGTGAAACGGCCGTCGGTCTGCCGGCGGCGAAAGGCATCACCCCCACCCGAACCGCCGCGGCATTGCGGCGCGCGGCTGCAGCTCGCGCGGGACTTTGCGGGCGGGATGGCGGGCGCGGCGCGGTGTAGAGGATGAAGTGCCGGAACGAGACGGAAAAGAAATCATATCATCGTTACGTGATATGGCAAAAGGCAACTTGCCAGCAACGTTCAGGCGTCAAGCTTTCCGCTTTGACTGATCCCAACCGAACACCGCGCTGCGCGTGGCGCGCCGCATCTTTGTGCCGTATCTTTGTTGGGCATCGATGCTCTGCGGCCACGCGCTGTGCCTTTGCTTAGGAAGTAGCGAAGCTCGAACCCTTTGCGCATGGCGGCGCTGCCCTGACGACAATGCGGCCAGCTCAGATTACCACCGCGATCCGCAATGCCTCGCGAGGGGCCGATCCGGTGGTGCTGGCCAGCGTGCCGATCGAAGGTCTGCCGCTGCTGTGCGAACCGTCGCACCACGGCCTGCGAGACGCTCGCTCATCGGCCCGAGATCAGTCATCCTCGGTGTGAGGCGTACCAGCGGGCCGCATTCGCCACGCCGAGCCGCGATCATGGGAAGAAGGCCGCCGTGCAGGAGCCGACGCTGTTTGGGGCGCACGAGAAGGTGGTTCAATGAACGGCCCTCGCGTCATCTGCCGCGTGCTCGCGGAATTCGACGTGCAAGGCGTGGAGAACGCGGCCGGAGCCCAGAGGTCGAACGGCGAGATATCGTCCTCAGAGCATGCAAGGTCCTCACGGGCCGCGCACGATGGGCACCTGGTGCCGACGATGCGACTCGCCTGCCTGGCAATCGTGCGGACGTTAGCACCCTTGTCGTGGCCAGGTTTACCCTGCGGGATCAAGCGGGCGATCGCAGCCCGTTACTCTCATAGCAGCAGCCCGCTGGCCTGCCGCGAGCGCCACTCTTCGCGGTTCACACGTGACACCTGAGATCGGCGCAGAAGCATTGATCAAATCGACGGCGTCATGCCGAAGACGCCAATCGATTCGGTTTTCCCCATTTCGTCATAGATCGACAGCGCCGTCCGCAGGAAAGTCTGCCGAGGTCAATCGGGGCGTTGTGCCGCGAGCGCGGTGAACGCCGCGTCAACGCCTGTCCCACGCCACATTGTCTCCAGAAACTTCGACGCCGCCAGCGACACAAAACAAACACTGGCGGCCGCGGCCGGGCACCGGCAAATTCGGTCCGCAAGTAAAATCGATGCTTGGCACGGAACGGTCCTTTATAGTATCATTCCTTGTCTCGGCAACAAGGGGGTTGTCCAGCTCAGCAACGACCCCCGCTGAATGGGAAACGTTTTGTGCAAAAGCAAAATACCGTCGCTGTACGTCCCTACCGGGACTACGGGTGGACGTGTGTGGTTTTTGGCGCGATATGTCTTCTCGCGCTGCCGGGGCCGAGCCTGGCGGCCGATCCGTCCCAGGGAGCGGAGGTCTCCCTGACCGACCTGGAAAAGCTGCGCCTCGAGATCGTCAAGCAACAAGCAAAGTTGAAGCAGGAAGAGGAGAGGATCAAGAAGCAGGAGGCCGAACTAGACGAGCAGGAATTACATCTCAGTCGGCAGACGAGACTGCTCGATCAACAATTGAAGAAGACACGTGGTGCCGGAGCAACCGCGGGCTCGGCCGTTGGATCGGAAGCTGACGCAGCGACCGAGCCGGTTCAAACAGCCGATGAGCCCGCTGCGGTAGCCCAAACAACGCAGGCGGAACAGCCCGCCCAGGTCGCCCAGGCGAGCGAGCCGGGACAGCCTGCAGCGGCCACATCTGAATCAGCGCCGATCCAAGGTCCCCCCGAAAAGGAGCAGGAAGCACGCCGTGTCATCCAGGCTGCTCCTGTCCTGGCGAACAGCGGCGGAGTTCTGACGCCGAAAGGCCAGTTGGTCATCGATCCCTCGTTCGAATATGATTACTGGAACCAGAACCAACTGGCGTTGAATGGATTCGAAATCATTCCCGGCATCACGTTCGGCAACATTTTCATATCCAAAGAACAGCAGAACATATTAATGGCCGCGGTAACGGCCCGCTATGGCGTCACGGATCGTCTGGAGCTGAACATTAAAATCCCTTATGTGTACAACTATACGAATTGGACCGCACAGGAGGCAGGTCCCGGCGCCCAGTTCCTCTTCACTGATGCGTCGAATGAGGCGCTCGGCGATATTCAGTTTGGCGCAAGCTATCAGATGAACAGCGGCGAGAATGGCTGGCCTATTTTCGTCGGCAATCTGATCGTCAAAACCGCCACCGGGGTCAGCCCGTTTTCCGTGCCGATCATCACCGTCAACGACCCGAATGGTCAGTTCCTTGAGGGAATTCCGAAAAAGACACCGACCGGTACAGGGTTCTGGGCACTCGAACCGAGCCTCACAGTGCTATACCCGAGCGCACCAGGCGTGTGGTTCGCGAATTTGCAATACATCTACAACGTCCCGGCCCGGACCGCGATACAAAGCACGGGCGGCGGGCCAGCCGTCGAGGAGAATCTGGCCCCCGGCGGCGCGATCGCGGCCACCTTCGGATTTGGCTTCGCAGTCAATGACCGGATGTCTCTGACGTTAAGTTATCAGCAGGAGCACAACTTTGCTTCCGCGGAGAACGGTTCAACCATCCCGGGCTCCAGCTATGACTTCGGTACCTTCAATTTTGGTATGGGGTACCAGATCACGCAGAAGATAGGTCTCAACGTGGGGGTCGGTATTGGAGCCGGGCCCAATGCTCCCGCAGCTAAGATTCTTATCGAGGTACCAATTCGCTTCGATCTGTGAGGTAACGCCGAACCCTTGAGGCTATCCCGCGGGTGGACTCGGAAAGGACTGCAACGCCGCCATGGCTGCCTTTCTGAACTGCGCTTTCGTCTCAGCGCCGCGGCACAGGTTAGAACGTCGGTGCATCCGCACACCGGCGCCCCCGATCGTACGGGCCCAGACGTGCAGCCTTATTTCCGTCAGGGACTGTCCCTCAATGCACGCATCCCCTGCCGGACGATCTGGCATGGGCGACATCGACGATGATGTGACGCGGTATCGTCGGCG
>JASHQG010000418.1 GCA_030037665.1 Acetobacteraceae bacterium | reverse complement strand
CCGGCGGCATGTCGGGGCGCGGTTGACGGAAGTCCTCGAAATCCGCGGCTGAGAACACGAGCATCTCGCCGGCACCATTATGGCGGAAAAAGTCACTGCCCTGGTGGTATTTGGACGTGCTGGTCCAATTGAGGAAATCGTCCTTCTCAGCCGTGGGCTTCTGCGTGAACAGATTGTAGGCGAGCCGGATGGTGAGTTGGTCTTCATCGGCAAGCTTTTGAATGACCGCATAGTCCTCGGGATAGTTCTGGAAGCCACCACCTGCGTCGATCGCGCCGGTGACGCCCAAGCGGTTCAGCTCGCGCATAAAGTGGCGGGGTGAGTTCACCTGGTAGTCAAAGGGCAGCTTCGGCCCCTTCGCCAGCGTCGCATATAGAATACCGGCATTCGGCTTCGCGAGCAGGAGCCCGGTAGGGGTGCCGGCGGGGTCGTGCACGATCTCGCCGCCGGGTGGTGCTGGCGTGTTCTTGTCGTAGCCAACCGCGCGCAAGGCCGCGCCGTTCAGCAACGCCCGATCATACAGATGCAACAGAAACACCGGCGTGTCCGGCGCGATGGCGTTGATCTCGTCAATGGTCGGCAGTCGCTTTTCGGCGAACTGGTGCTCGGTGAAGCCGCCGACGACCCGCACCCATTGCGGCGGCGGAGTGATTGTCACCTGGTGCTTGAGCATGCCCATCGCGTCGGCCAGCGAACGCACGCCATCCCAACGCAGCTCCATGTTGAAGTTCAGCCCGCCACGAATGATGTGCAAGTGGTTGTCGATAAGTCCTGGCAGCACACTGCGGCCCTTCAGGTCAACGACCCTCGTGCGCTTTCCCGCCATCGGCAGGACATCGCGGTCTCGAGCCACGGCCACAAACTTACCGTCCTTGATGGCGACGGCGCTTGCTATCGGATTGGACCGGTCGAGTGTTGTGAACCGTCCTCCGTGGAGGATAAGATCGGGAGCATCGGACTCTGTAGTCATAGGCTGGTCTCCTTTGGATTCACAGGAGCGGCTTGTGCAGGGACAGCGACTTGTCCGATCTCTGTGCGACCAGGCAATGATCCGAAAATATGGTGCCCACAGCTGGCCTGTCGCCAGGCTGCGTCCAGCGACGTCCCTGCGATCATTCGCGTGGTCAATGGGATGATCTGTTCGCCAAAGAGGATGCCGAGCAGACCGACCAGTGCAACGAGCGGCGGCGCAGGCGAACGGACGTTGATCAGACTATAGATGACGCCGACCATAAGGCCGGCGCCGAGGGAGAATAGATACATGCGCATGTGTAGATACTCCCCAGCCAGGTCTACGCTGGCATGGGTGCCAGTGCCTCATGGGGCTTTGATGTGCGCTGCGGCGCCTTGTGCACCATGGTGTAGGCGTAATCCACGCCCATGCCGTACGCCCCGGAATGCTCGCGCGCGATCGCCATCACCGCGTCGTAGGTGTCCCGGCGGGCCCAGTCGCGCTGCCATTCCAGCATAACCTGCTGCCAGGTCACTGGAACGACCCCAGCTTGGACCATGCGCTGCATGGAGTAGTCGTGCGCGTCCTTTGACGTGCCGCCGGAGGCGTCAGCCACCATATAGATCTCATATCCACCCTCGAGCATCGCACACAGCGCGAAGGTGTTGTTGCAGACCTCGGTCCAGAGACCTGAAACCACCACTTTGGTTCGTCCGTTCCCCGCGAGGGCCTCGCGCACCTTCTTGTCATCCCATGAGTTCATCGACGTCCGTTCGAGCAGCTCCTGATCGGGGAATACGTCGAGCAGCTCAGGATAGGTGTAGCCGGAGAAGCTCTGCGTCTCGACGGTGGTGATCGTCGTCGGAATTTTGAAGACCTTCGCTGCCTTGGCCAGAGCCACCACATTGTTCTTGAGCACTTGCCGGTCGAGCGATTGGACGCCGAATGCCATCTGGGGCTGCTGATCGATGAAGATGATTTGGCTGTTCTGTGGCGTAAGGACTTCGAGCTTGGGATTGGTTGTTGCGATTGGCATGTCAGACTCCTTCTGGTTTGCGGACGCGTCCGCGAGCGGTGAGCCGGCTTATACGGTGACACCGAGAAAGGAGACTGCGTGGGAAAGCGCAGGTTTTATCGAATCCTGCTGTATCGTGACTCGGAGTGGACGAACATGGCTTAGCAAATCGCGTCAAAATTCGTACGACCTGTCCAAGACGAACGCTCGGCCGATCATCACGCTGGCGCCGACTGGATGGAACTTGCTATCCTGTGAGAAGCGGGAGCGAATTTACCGCGCTGATGGAATTCAGTTTCAATGCGAAGATCACTCTGATGGCTGCTCGTCGCGCTGTTCAGAAGCCGTCCTGCCGCTTCCTTATGGGAGCGGCCGATGACGCCCCAATCTTGGTTCCACTTCCAAATAGCGATGTCGATTCGGCGGCTCTAATCAGGTTCTGCCGGCGAATCCGCCCAGGCTCATCAATACTCGTTCCCCATTTCGACTATTCGCCAGGAGACGTGCTCAAGATAGACCAACCTCGAGTCAAGCTCGTCGACGACCTCGCTCACATCATCGGCGAGGCCGTCGCTGTGAACGGTTTGGCGCTCGTTCCTCTTGTCCTGGTGGGCCACGCGGCTGGGGCGATTCTTGCAGCCGCGTTAGCGCTGAAGTACCACTCGCTCTGCGCAGCATGTGTCTTTCTGCGGCCAACAAGTGCAATCGTGGCAAGCCAGCCCGAAACCCTCAATGGCGTTTTTGTTCTGCTATCCCGGGCTGCGGTCCACGAGACTCCAGGAGCCGGAAGCTGGCAAATTCGCCACGCCATGATGACCGCGGGAGCTCACGTGATAAGCGAGCCTGTGTCCCCAAGGAACGCGCTAAGGGGCCAGGAAGTTGCGCTAGCCCGTGTGTTCTTATCCACCTTGTTCGGCCCCGGGAGCTAAAGCGGGGCCCGGTCCTGGATAGCGCGTACCGTCTACGCCAGAATACGGGAACGGAATGGCTGCTTCCCACTGCCGTTGTCTGGAAGCGTAGCCATGGCGTCTCGTGACGGGCAATCAGCCGTTTCTGGGTGATACGCATCGTTACGGCTTTGCCCAGAGGTGGACTCGCGACTTCTGCTGGCCTTTCTCCATCGAGCCGGACTGATCCCGAAGGCTCTGCTAAATGACCTGGTAAGGTGACCCTGATCGGCGAATCCACATAGAAGCGCGATATCGACGATGGAGGAATCCGTTCGTAACATCAATGCTTTTGCGCGCTCCAGACGACATTGCATTAGCCATCTATGTGGAGACGTGCCCGTGGTTCGCGTAAATGCCCTGGAAAAATGGCTCACGGAAAGACGGCATGCCGCCGCGAGGTCGGTTAGCGTGAGATCACCATCGAGGCGGCTGTTAATCAGTTCTTTGGCAACACGCAACTGCCAGGGCGCAAGCCCTCCTCTGAAGTTGAGCGGCCGGAAGGGAGCGTCCTTGTCCGCGAGCATGTCGAGCTTCACCTCTCCGCATGACGTCTGAGGCTTGTGCTTGAAGTGCTCGCTGGGC
>JASHQG010000417.1 GCA_030037665.1 Acetobacteraceae bacterium | reverse complement strand
CGGCGACTTCATCTTCGTGCCGCCTTATGTGCCGCACCAGGAAATCAACGCGAGCACGGACGAGACCCTGGAATGCGTGCTGGTGCGCAGTGACAACGAAGCGGTGGTGGTGAACCTCGACATTGAACCGGTCGAGCACCCCGAATCCGTGTACTGGGTCGATCCGATCCACAAGCATCCGTAAGCCCGTATGTCCCGCTACGTCGGCGCAATCGACCAGGGCACCACGAGCACGCGGTTCATCGTATTCGATCGCGCCGGCGAAGCGGTCGCGACAGCGCAAAAAGCGCATGAGCAGATATATCCGCAGCCGGGATGGGTAGAGCATGACCCGGAAGAGATCCGGGACAACACGCTGACGGTGATCAACGACGCGCTGTCCGGCGCCGGCTTAAGCGCTCACGATCTCGCGGCGGTGGGGATCACCAATCAGCGTGAGACGACGCTGCTGTGGGAACGCTCGAGTGGGCGGGCGGTGCACAATGCTCTGGTCTGGCAGGACACGCGCACCGACGCACTGGTGGCGGATTACGTGCACGACGGCGGACCGGATCGGTTCCGCGCGCAGACCGGTCTGCCTCTGGCTAGTTATTTTTCCGCGCTGAAGCTGCGTTGGCTGCTTGATCACGTGCCGGATGCGCGCCGCCGCGCCGAAGCCGGTGACCTGCTGTTCGGCACCGTCGATAGCTGGCTGCTGTGGAACCTGACCGGCCAGCACGTCACGGACGTGACCAATGCCAGCCGCACGCAGCTGATGAACCTGACCACACTCGAGTGGGACGAGCTGCTGCTCGCAGCGTTCGGCATTCCGCGGGCGGTGCTGCCGCGAATCCTGCCATCGTCGGGCATATACGGAACCGCGGGTGGCGTCTTGGACGGCCTGCCGATCACGGGCGTGTTGGGCGACCAGCAGGCGGCCTTGCTCGGTCAGGCGTGCTATGAGCCCGGCGAGCTGAAGAATACATATGGCACCGGCTGTTTCCTGCTGATGCACACAGGCACGATGCCGGTCCCGTCGCGGCACGGACTGGTCACGACAGTGGCGAGCAAACTGGGCGACGCAGCAGCGACCTATGCCCTGGAAGGATCGATCGCGATTACCGGGGCGCTCGTGCAGTGGCTGCGCGACAATCTCGGCGTGATTCGTACATCGTCTGAAGTAGAGGCACTGGCCGCCTCAGTGCCGGACAATGGCGATGTGTATTTCGTGCCGGCGTTCTCCGGGCTGTACGCGCCACATTGGCGGGCGGATGCGCGCGGCGTGATTGCCGGACTGACCAGCTTCGCGACGGCGGGACATATCGCGCGTGCCGCACTCGAAGCAAGCGCGTATCAGACCCTCGATGTGGTGCGCGCGATGGAACAAGACGCTGGCATGCCGGTGAGATCGATGCGCGTCGATGGTGGGATGGTCGTCAATGACGCTCTGATGCAGTTCCAGGCTGACGTGCTCGGCGTGCCTGTATTGCGGCCGCGCACGCTTGAGACGACGGCACTCGGCGCGGCTTACGCCGCCGGGCTGGCAGTCGGTTACTGGCAGGGGCTCGATGATCTGCGTGCGAACTGGGCGGTCACACAGGAATGGCGGCCATCAATGTCAGTGGAACGGCGCGACGCACTGACGGCGGGCTGGCACAAGGCTGTCGGCAAGTCGTTTGGGTGGGCGTGACCCGCCGTCACATCCCAACCGAATACCCTCCGTCCACGGGAATCGCCGCGCCAGTCACGAAATCTGAGGCCGGGCTCGCGAGAAATGCGGCCACACCGGCCATGTCGTGCGGCGTACCCCAGCGCCCGGCGGGTGTGCGATCCTCCACACGCTCATGCAGTCCTGGCACCTGCTGACGCGCGCGCTTCGTCAGATCGGTGTCGATCCAGCCCGGCAGAACGGCGTTCACCTGAATCTTGTCGTTCGCCCACGCCGTCGCCAATGCGCGGGTCAACTGCACGATGCCGCCTTTGCTCGACCCGTACGGTGCCGCGTAAGGTGCACCAAACATCGACATCATCGAACCGATGTTGATGATCTTGCCGGCGCCAGCGCGCTTCATGGCCGGATAGACTGCCTGAGACAGCAGGAAGGCACTGGTCAGATTGGTGTCGAGTACCTCGTGCCATTCCGCCTCGGTGTAGTCCTGCGGCATCTTACGGATCGCGGTGCCGGCGTTGTTCACCAGGATGTCGAGACGCCCGAACTCAGCTTCTGTTGCGGCGACCAGCGCCTGGCATTCGGATCTCTTCGTGACGTCAGCGCTCAGGAATGCGCTCTTTACACCATGGGCGCGCAGCCTAGCCAATGCCGCACGCGCCTTTTCGGCATTGCGGCCGGAAATCGCTATCGTGGCGCCACACGATGCCATGCCTTCGGCGAGGCCGAGGCCGATGCCACCGTTGCCGCCCGTGACCAGCGCGACTTTGCCGGTGAGATCGAACAGTTTCATGCCTGATGGACCTTCTGATCTGCGCCTCTGATGCGCGGAGTTCGCGAGAACACCGCGGCCGAGAAATGGGAACGGCCAAGACACCCGGCGCCTCGGGTGCGCGACAAACCGCGCGGCGGCACCGGCGTTGCACTCCAGCAGAACGGGGTTGCATCCACTGCCGCCGGTCCTTCACCCCGGTGCTTCGCGCATCGACCTCGCCCGCAGCGCGAGCGATGTCCCCCGCGCTACGCCGCGCCGCGTCGCAGCTCCTGGCCGGCGCGCGATTCGGCCAGATGGTCGAACTGCTTGCGGTACGTTCCCAGGCCCAACGTCTGGGAACGCAGTTCGATGATGAGATCGTGCAGTTCAGCCTCCGGCACCAGCGCCTCTACATCGTCCCACCCCGGCCAGCCTTCGCGTTCGGCAAAACCCAGGATCTGCCCGCGCCGGCCGGTCACCAGGCGCTGCGCGCGGGCGGTATAATCGTTCGGCACGCTGATGGTGACGCGGAAGATCGGTTCCAACAGCACGGGGTCCGCCTTCGCCAGGCCTTCCTTCATCGCCAGGCTGGTCGCAGTCTTGAAGGCCATGTCCGAGCTGTCGACGCTGTGGAACTGCCCGTCCACCAGCGTGACGGAGATGTCCACCACTGGAAACCCGAACGGACCCTTGCGCGCAGCTTCTTCTGCGGCTTCCCCCACGGCCGGAATGAAGTTACGCGGCACCGCGCCACCCACGACCTTGTCGATGAACTCGAAACCACTACCGCGCTGACGGGGAGCGATATCGATCTTCACGTCGGCAAACTGGCCGTGTCCACCGCTTTGCTTTTTCAGCCGGCCATGCTCGTGCACTGCCTTTCGGATGGTCTCCTTGTAGGGAACCTGCGGTTTGTGCGTCGCCACCTTCAGCGCGTAGTTCCGCGACAATCGTTCCACCGTCGCGTTCAGGTGCATCTCGCCCTGCCCGTGCAGGACTGTCTCGCTGGTGTCTTGCTCCTGAACCACGGTCAGCGTCGGATCCTCCTCGCGGATCTTCTGCAGTGCGCCGTTCAGCTTCACGTCGTCCTTGTGATCCGTCGTCGCAATCGCCAGCGCATAAACCGCGGCGGGCGGTGCGGGGAATGGCAGCTGCGCCGGCGTCGCGCCAGGCGAAACGGTGGCGCCGGTGGAGACGCCGTCCAGACGGCCAAATGCGACGATTTCCCCTTCTCCCGCTTCGGCCCGCTTCGCCAGATCACCGCCCGGGAACTGGTAGATGCCGCCAAGCCGGGTGCCGCCCAGCGTGGCACCGTCCTTGATCGTGCCGCGCCAGATGCGCGCATACGAGAGCTTGCCAGTGTGTCCGGCATGCTGGGTCTTGAAGATCTGGGCCAGCGGCGGACCTTCTGTGGGAATTCCCTTGCGTGTCGCGGTCTCGGCCGTGAATGGCGCATCGTGCCGCAGCGCCTTCCAGAGCCGCCGCACGCCGCTGACATTGTCCGCCGAGCCAAGCAGCGCTTCGACCACCGCGCCATCCGCAAGATCCTTGCGCAAGTTGCGATAGATTTCATCCGTGCCAGGTTTGACGTCCTCCAGCACCTTCTCCAGCAGCACATCGTCGCGGTCCGCCAGAGTTTCGACCAGCTTACCCAGAGCTTCCTGCTCTTCGTCCTGCATGTTCGACGGAATTTGCATCAGCTCGGAGGGTTGGCCCTTGCGATAGCGATAAGCACGCTCGTGCACCACATCGACATAACCGCTGACGCTCTCGCCATCGATGATCGGCACCTGGCGCAGCACCAGCGGGCATCTCGCATGACTCTGCAGCGCGGCCAGCGTGTCGGCGATGCTGCCTTCCAGCGTGTCGATCTTGTTGATGAACAGTATATGGGGCAGATGCAGATCAGCGAGCTGCTTGAGCAACGGCGCAACGGTCAACGCGCGCGCGGGCAACGGCTCGCACACGACGACAGCGATATCCACCATCGACAGCGCCGACGTGACTTCATAAGCGAACTCGATCGAGCCAGGGCAGTCGAGCACCGACCATGCATCACCCAGATACGAGCAATGGCCAACCCGGATCTCGGTGGTCATCGGCCGGTTGCGCGGATCGGCGGGGCGCTTCACCGGGGCCCCGGCCACTTCCACCATCGCCTCAAACAAAGACGACTTGCCGCTGCTATACGGGCCGACCAAAGCCACCGAGCGGGGACTTCTGCCGTTCTGGGTTCCTGACATGGCCGCGCCTCCTGTTCTTGGACGGAGCGCCGGCAGCGCGGTGGTCACGCACCAGGGGCGCCCTGATGCGCGTAATTCTAGCGAAGTTTTCGTGACAGGCGAGTCCTGGCAGCGCTCAGTCCAGCTCGTCGCCTTGATCCGGACCGTCAATGTTCTGCAGGTGCAGGTTGAGACGGGTGAGCGTCTTGTTCAGCACCGACCATTCCCAACGGCTGAGCCCGCCGGCCAATATCGTCTCCAATTCCTGCGCGAGCGGCACGACGCCCTGGTGCACCATCGTACCCTTGCGGGTGAGCCGCAGACGCCGGCCTCTCCCATCATTCGGGTCAGGCATTTGCCGGACAAGGCCCCGCGCGACCAGACTGGCAGCGGCGCGGCTGACTTTCACTTTGTCCATTGCCGTCCATTCGGTGACAGCACTGGGCGACAGCGTGCCAAAACGCCCGATCGTTGCCAGTACGCGCCATTCAGGAATTGTCAGTCCGTAGGCCTCAGAATAACGGCGGGAGCACATGCGCGACACGCGACTGGCGGCGACTGCCAACCGGTAGGGCAGAAAATCCTCCAGTCGGAAGTCGACCGGCAGCGCCATAGGGGGAACCCCGGTCCTTGCCTGTGCTTTCATTGACAATTACCTCCCTGGATGCAGCGCTTATATAATCCCGATAATGCTGCAAGGGAACGGGCTGCCGCGCGGGAGGATACCTATGATACTGTACACCTATTTCCGCTCTTCCGCCGCATGGCGTGTACGCATCGCGCTGGCGTTGAAGGGAATCAGGACGGACGACAAATTCATCCACCTGCTGAAGAGCGGGGGCCAGCAGAGAACCGCAGCGTTTCGCGCCGTAAATCCGATGGGCCTCGTGCCGGCGCTCGAGCTTGACGATGGCACGGTGCTGACGCAGTCCGTCGCCATCATGGAATATCTGGAGGAAACGCATCCCGAACCGCCGCTGCTGCCGGACGACCCTGAGGCACGGGCACGCGTGCGCGCATTCGCACTGAGCGTCGCATGCGAAATCCATCCGCTCAACAATTTACGCATACTACGCTACCTGAAGGACGCGATGGGGCAGTCCGATGTGGCGCGCGATGCGTGGTACCATCACTGGATCGCCGAAGGGCTGACCGCGCTGGAAACCACCGTGCAAGACAACGGGCCCGGGCCGTTCCTGTTCGGTGCGGCACCAAGCATGGCGGATGTCTGCCTGGTGCCGCAAATAGCCAATGCGCGTCGCCTCAAATGCCCCGTGGATGCCTATCCAACATTGTTGCGTGCGGAAGCCGCAGCGCTTGCAGTGCCGGCATTCCGCCACGCCGCGCCAGATCGCCAGCCGGATGCGGAGTGAGGTGATGAGAGAGAAGCTGCGTTATATGTCGGGCTTCGGTAACGAACATGCGAGCGAAGCAATTGCCGGCGCATTGCCAGTCGGCCAGAATTCGCCGCAGCGTCCGCCGCTCGGTCTCTATACCGAGCAAATCTCTGGGACGCCGTTCACCGCGCCTCGGCGCGACGCGCGAAGGACATGGCTGTACCGCATCCGTCCCTCCGCGGGCCATCCGGCTTACCGACGCATCGACCACGGGCTGCTGTGCTCGGAACTGGCCGACCCGACACCGAACCGGCTGCGCTGGGATCCTTTGCCAATGCCGGATGGGCCGACTGATTTTGTGGCGGGTCTGGTGACCATGCTGTCGAACAGCGACAGAGAGGCAGGTACTGGAGTCTCTGTCCACATATACTGCGCGAACCAGCCGATGCGGCGTGTGTTCTGGGATGCGGATGGTGAACTGTTGGTCGTGCCGCAACAGGGGCAGCTGGCACTGGCAACAGAATGCGGCTTGCTGGACATTTCTCCTGGCGAAATTGCCGTGGTACCGCGCGGTGTCCGCTTCCGCGTTGCGCTGCCGGACGGTCAGGCACGTGGCTATATTCTGGAAAACCACGGCCCTGCGCTGCGGCTGCCTGATCTCGGGCCAATCGGCGCGAACGGACTGGCACAGCCGCGGGATTTCCTGGCACCGGTGGCATGGTTCGAAGATCGGACCGAACCAACCGAAGTGGTGCAGAAATTCGTGGGTGTGCTGTGGGCGACGGAGCTCGACCACTCACCGCTCGATGTCGTCGCATGGCATGGTAATCATATACCCTACAAATATGACCTTGCCCGATTCATGACGATCAATACGGTTAGCTTCGATCATCCGGACCCGTCGATCTTCACCGTGCTGACCTCACCGAGTGATACGCCCGGAACGGCAAATGCGGATTTCGTGATCTTCCCGCCCCGCTGGATGGTGGCCGAGCACTCGTTCCGGCCTCCGTGGTTCCATCGAAACGTCATGAACGAGTGCATGGGATTGGTGCATGGCGCGTACGATGCGAAAGCCCAAGGGTTCGTGCCGGGAGGGCTGTCGTTGCACTCCTGCATGAGCGCGCATGGACCCGATGCGACGACAGTGGAACAGGCGATGGCCGCGGACCTCGCGCCGCGAAAGATCGAAAACGCGCTGGCCTTCATGTTCGAGACGCGGCAGCTGCTGCGGCCAACGCGACATGCACTGGAAATTCCCGCGTTGCAGCGTGACTACGATGCGTGCTGGCAGGGGTTACGCCGGCATTTCATGGGGGAACGGGCATGATCGACGCAACGCACGATCCCGCGCGCCGAAGCTGGGTGGAATCGGCGAACGGCCACTCCGAGTTTCCCATCCAGAACCTGCCGCTGGCCGTGTTCTCCCCGTTGGGGGGAGCAGCGCGGGGCGGGGTAGCAATCGGCGATGCGATCTTCGATCTTGCGGCGGCGCTGGAGGCCGACTTGTTCTCCGGGCAGGCACGCGATGCGGCTGAAGCCGGTGCGGGACCCGTGTTGAACCCATTGCTGGAACTGGGCGCCGGCCCGCGGACGGCATTGCGAGCACGGGTATCTGAGCTGTTGGATGCGGGAGGTGCGGACCGCGCGAACGTGCTGCCCGGGATGCTGCACAAGGCAGCGGAGTGTGCGTTGCACCTGCCGGTCTCGATCGGCGCCTACTCGGATTTCTTTGCTGGAATTCATCATGCGACAGCCGGTGGACGGATCAACCGACCGGAAAATCCGCTGATGCTAAACTACAAATATGTACCAGTTGCGTACCACAGCCGCGCCTCGTCCGTGCGACCATCCGGCCATCATCTGCTGCGACCGAACGGTCAACGCAAACGGCCAGATGAAGCCGCGCCGACATTCGGACCGACCCGTAATCTGGATTACGAGGTGGAGCTCGGTGTGTGGATCGGACCGGGTAACGAGCTTGGTGAACCGATCCGGATCGCCAACGCCGCGAGGCATATTGCCGGATTCTGTCTGCTGAACGACTGGTCGGCGCGCGATATCCAAAACTGGGAGGCTGCACCGCTTGGTCCATTCCTGGGGAAAAGCTTCTGCACGTTCGTTTCACCGTGGATCATCACGCCCGAGGCGCTGGAGCCATTCCGCGCCGCGCAGCCGCCCCGGCCCGACGGCGATCCGGCGCCGTTGCAACATCTGTGGGACGCGGCTGACCAGGAGTCCGGCGCATTCGACTTGGAATTCGAGGCGTTTCTGCTGACTGCCGCTATGCGTGATGCCGGGACAGCACCGCACCGTTTGTCGCGCGCCGGCGGAGACGTGCTGTACTGGACCGTGGCGCAGATGGTCGCGCACCACACGTCAAACGGGTGCAATCTGCAGTCGGGCGACCTGTTCGGCACCGGCACGTTGTCCGGAACGGAACCGGGAACCGCGGGATGTCTGCTGGAAAGCACGTTCGGCGGGCGCGACGCATTCAAGCTGCAGAATGGCGAAACGCGGCGCTATTTGGAAGATGGCGACGAAGTGATCTTTCGCGCACATGGTCACCGGGCGGGCTTTGCGTCCATCGGGTTCGGCGAATGCCGCGGGCGTGTGGTGCCGGCACCGGGTTACGAATAGCGGCATGACCGGCTGCGGCCGGATCACCCCCGGCCGCCACGCGCAGCGTTGTACCACGGCACCGGCAGACCCGGCACCTTCACCCGTAGCGTGTGAACCGACGTACTGCTCGTGAGAAACATCGTGCGCAGGTCGGGGCCGCCGAACGCCAGATTCGCGGTGACTTCCGGCGTTTCGATGATGCCGATACGCGTGCCGTCGGGTTCGAACACCCACACACCTGATGGACCCGTGCAGAACACGCGGCCGGCCGCGTCAACCTTCATTCCGTCCGGCACGCCGTGTGTCACATCGGACGACATGTCGGCGAAAATCCGCCGGCGCACCATATTACCGGCGGTGTCGATCTCGATCGCGTGGATGTAGGCGGCCCAGCGCGTATTCGCGACGTAGAGCGTGCTTTCATCGGGCGACAGCGCGAGGCCGTTGGGATATTCGCACCACGCGACACGATGGCTGCTGCCATCGGGCGTAAAGCGGTAGACGGCGCCCTCGCCCGCACCGCGTTCGGCGACAGGAATGCGCAATGCCGGGTCGGTGAAGAACAGCGTGCCGTCGGAACGGCAGATCACGTCGTTCACGCGGTTCAGCCGCGTTCCTTCATGCTGATCAATAAGGGTCGAGACCGTGCCGTCTGCCGCGGTGATGGTCAGGCGACGTCCATCGCCTTCGCAGTTGATTAGGCGGCCTTGCATGTCGAAGGTGGTGCCGTTGCCTCCGACCGTCTGACGAACGAGCTCCGGCTTCCGACCGGGCACAAGGCGAAATAGTTTGCTGTCTCGGACGTCTACAAAAAACCAAAAGCCGTCGGGGTGCCAGACCGGCCCTTCGGTGAAGACGAAACCGTCGGCGAGCTTTTCAAAGTTCGATGTTTCCAGAATGTCGCTGAGTGTTGTCACTCGTCGCTCCTCTTGTTCATCAGCCGCTGCTCCAGGTCATTCAGCAGCGACCAGATCTTCTGCATCGGCGCGTCGCGGTCATATAGTTGGTACAGGGTCCCGGCAAGACGCACCGGGTCGCCGGAGTAGTAGCGTTCGTAGAGCTGCTGCCGGCCAGAGAATGACGACACCGCCGCATCGAACGCCAGACGGAACAGTTTGACGCGCGACCGAGAGTCGAGGTTGGCGGCCTGGAAGTAACGCTCGACATCGGGCCAGGCGGGGCCGCTGGCTTCCGCGTAGGACGGCACTGCGACCAGCCCGCCGGCACCAAGCGTCTGGATGATCTCGCAAGCCCGAACGAACATCTTCGGGAACATCATCCGCACATTCCATAGCGGCAGTGCAGCCGGCGTCATCACGCCGTACTGGTTCGGCGCGGCATCTACTTCCGAAGCGCGAAGGCAGGCGCGGGTGACTTCGGTGAACTGGATCAGCTCGCAGAGCATGTTCTGCACGTGCAGATGCTGGTCGATGTTCGTTGCCTTCGCCACCGCGAAGCCGAGGCCCATCATGAACTCGGCCTTCGCAAGGTTCTTCGTACTGAACTGGTGCATCGTCTGCGGCTGGATGCCAGTGCGGTTGTGGAGGCCGTTGCACATCTCGACATCGCGGTGGATGAACATACGTTCCCACGGCACAAGCACGTCGTCGAAGATCACCATCGCGTCGGTCTCGTCCATGCGCGACGACAGCGGGAAATCCATGGGCGATGCAGCCTCGTGGTGCACCACAGAGGGACGGCAGATGAAGCGCAGGCCCGTGGTCGCCACCGGCACGGCGAAGCCGAATGCGTACGGCGCGGCTTCCGGTGTGTTCGTCAGATAGGTGGACGGCATCACCAACAGCTCGTGCGAGAACGCGCACAGCGTGGACACCATGCGTGCCCCACGGATCACCACGCCGCCATCCCCCTCCTTGACTGTATGCGCCGCCAGGTCTCGGTCCTGGCGATCGACCGGGCGCGATCGATCCACCTGCGGGTTGACCAGCGTGTGCGTCATGCAGATGTCGTTATCGCGCGCGTATTGGTAGAAGCCACGAACGTTGTCACCGAACTGCCTTCCACGCTCGGAGAAGGAGTCGGCGGCCGACGCGAAGGCGGTTATCATGACATTCATGAAGTCCGGGCTGCGGCCCATCATGCCGCATGTCGCATCAGCCCAGACCTTTACCATCTCCCGCCGGCGCACGAGATCCTCGACGGTACGTGGCTGCAGGAACGACAGGCTCACGGGCGCACCATCGCGTGGCGATGGGAATGTCATGCGCGCGTCGTCCTGCATATCGTAGAGCTCAGCGATGGTCTGCACCGCGCCGGCGAAGCGCTTGTCCGCGGTGACGTCGCGCACCGGCTCGCCGTCTATCGAGATCTGCCGCCCGTCGCGCAGTGACTCGAGATACGAACGGCCGGAACGGATGCCCATCTGCTAAGCCGGCGCCAGAGCGAGCAGCCCGTATCCGGTGCGTGTGGGAGTAGCATAGTTCCGGTGCACCCGGCGGACTTTCTTGCCCAGCGCCGAGCGCATGGCCAGCCAGATGATCATTTCCACGCCCTCTGTGCCGCCTCGCAGCATCCAGTCCTGATGCCCAAGCGCGGTCAGGGTTTCCGGTTGCGTTTCCAGCAGGTCCATGAACTCGTTGTCCCAGGATTCATTGACGAACCCGAAGCGTTCGCCGTGCAGCTGATGCGACAGGCCGCCAGTCCCCAGGACTATGACTCGAAGGTCGGGCGGGAAGCTCTCGACGGCCCGCCGCACGGCCGCACCGAGGCGATACAGGCGGCGCGCGGTCGGCAGCGGATGCTGGATGACGTTAACGGCGATCGGCACAACGGGCGTCGCCATCGCGGTCGCGCCAAGCACGGGCAGAACCGAAAAAATACCGTGGTCGAGCGCCATTTCCTGACAGATCGTCGGATCGAATTCGTCCGCCATCAGCGACCGCGCGAGGTGCCAGGCGAATTCCGGATGGCCGCGGAGGTCGGGCAGATCGCGCTTGCCCCACCCCTCATCCGCCTGGGGATGGAGGTCTCCGGCGCCAAGCGCGAATGTCGGAAATGCGTCAAAGAAGAAGCGGTTCATGTGATCGTTGTAGAAGATTACCAGCAGGTCGGGCCGTTGGGCGTCCAGCCAGCGCTGCGCCGGAACGTAGCCGTCGAATACCGGCGCCCATTGCGGGTCTTTCTGCAGACCGCCATCCCACGCGCGGCCCATCGAAGGCGCGTGCGAACTGCCGATGCCGCCGACAATGCGTGCCATTCACTCCCTCCCCGCGCTATGCGCGCCGACTTGTTGCAAAGTCACGCCAAGCGCACCTGCCACTTTGATCATGAGATAAATGCTGGCACCTGCCTCAAGCATGCCGCGCCAATCGCGCCGATCCAGCAGGTCCACCTCATCGTCGGTCAACCCCATCGCCCGCGCATACCCGAGACTGTCGACCAGGAACCGCTGGCGATTGGTCGCGTCCGTCAGCGACATCGCCATGCGGTTCAGCCGATATCCCCGCCGCGACTGCTCGCCAGTGAAGACAATCGTTCCGGGAATCTCCATTGCAGCACCTCCTACTGCAGGTGCCTGTCCCACATCGCGAAGATCTTGGTCCAGGTCACTTCGGCCGCCTGCGACTCGTAAACCGCGCGCTCCGGGAAGCAGAAGCCATGATACGCGCCCGGAAACGTCTCGATCGTGTGCTTCACGTCGGTCATGCGCAGCGCGGCGGTGAGATCGGGTATCACGTTCGCGGGAACGGACTGATCGTGTTCGGCGAACGCATAGTACAGCTCAGCCTTGATCTTGTTGAGCGAGCGATGCGGCGAATCCTCCTGATCGGTGACAATGCCTACGCCATAGAGCGAGGCTGCTGCGACCATCCGATGTGGAAACGCGGCCGATACTGAAGTGATATACCGCCCGCTCATGCAATGCCCGACGCAACCAACAGGCCCGGGCTTCGCGCGATCCTGTGCGTCAAACCACGCAATTATCGCCGCCGTATCATCATTCACGTACGGAATCGTCACACTGTTCATGCACGGACGGATCACCGCCGACATTGCATCGTCACGCCGTGGCATGTCGAACCGGATCGTCCCGAGTCGGTAGTACATATCGGGCAGAATGCAGAAATAGCCGTGCCGTGCGATGCGACGCACCATGTTGCGCAGCTCCTCGCGAATGCCTGGTGCGTCCATGTAAAAGATGATCGGCGGGAATGGCCCCGCTCCGTCAGGGCACGCGACGAAGCTCGGCATCCGCCCGTGCTTCGTCGTAACAATCACTTCCTGCTCGAACATGCAACGCCCTCCCGGTTCTTGCGCGCTTGGCGAAACGGGGGGCATCTTCCCGCCAGACGACGGCAATTGGCAACGGGGGACGGGGTGATGGTCGACAGGGGTGCAATCGATCAGCTGCTGCAGGGCGCAGTGAACTCGGGCGACGTGCCGGGTGTGGTAGCTGTGGCGGCGGACGACAGCGGCGTGGTCTATCAGGGCGCATTCGGTCGCCAGAAGCTCAATGGCGATGCACCGATGAAACTGGATACAGTGTTCCGAATTGCCTCGATGACGAAGGCGATCACCGGCACCGCAGCGATGCAGATGGTGGAGCAGGGCAAATTGTCGCTTGACCGGCCCGCGGGCGAAGTGTTGCCGGAACTTGCGAGTCCTCAGGTGCTGGAAGGATTCGGCGGTGCTGGAAAGCCGAGCCTGCGCCCTGCGCGCGGCCATATCACGCTGCGTAATTTGCTGACCCACACATCCGGTTTCGTCTACGACACCTGGAACAGCAAAATGGCGCGATATGCACGTGAGACCGGCCTGCCGGCGGCTCGCACCGGCAAGCTTGAAGCACTGAACGCACCGTTGGGTTTCGATCCAGGCGAACGCTGGGAATACGGCATCGGCATCGATTGGGCAGGCCGCATGGTCGAGGCGGTGAACGGTGGGCAGAACCTGGAGCAATACATGCAGCGGCATATCTTCACGCCGCTCGGCATGCGGGACACCAGTTTCGATCCTCGGCCCGATTGGGCATCGCGCACGGTAACGGTGCATGCGCGGCAGGCGGATGGCTCGCTGGTACCGACCGAGGCCGCACCGCCTCCGGCCAACCGCGAGTTCTATCCGGGCGGCGGCGGATTGTTCTCGACCGCATCTGACTATGTCACGTTCCTGCACGCTCTGCTGACCGGTGGCCGCGGCGTGTTGAAGCCACAGACCGTGGCACTGATGGCGCAGAACCACATGGGTGCGCTCAATGTGCGGAAGCTGACGACTTACAATCCCGCATTCTCCAATGACGCAGAGTTCTTTCCCGGCATGGATAAGAAGTGGGGACTGACGTTCATGATCAACACGCAGGACACGCCGAGCGGGCGCAGCGCCGGCAGCCTCGCGTGGGCCGGCATCAACAACACCTATTTCTGGTTGGATCCAAACAAGCGCGTGGCAGGCGCGTTGATGACGCAGATTCTGCCGTTTGCCGATCCCACGGTGCTCGGACTGCTGGACCGGTTCGAAGCGGCGGTCTACGCGTCTCGGTGAGGCCCCTCGCCCGCCGTGTTGGTTGAGGCGGGGGGCCTCCGTTCCGCGCCCTCCCTCAAGGGAGGGGGGAGAGCTTGTGCGCGGCCCTCAGCCCTGCCGCGCGGCGGCAGCGGGCGCCGCTGCCATCGCCGCCTGCACCCGGTCGGGACGCGTGAATGCAAGATATTCCGCCGCGTATTCCGGTGGCAGAATTTCCACCATCGTCTCGTTCTCGACCCACACCTCGATCACGTGGAACGGACCGCGGTTGCAGTCGAAGCAGTGCCAGCCGGCGCCCTGCGCGATTTCCTGCACCTTCGCCGCATCCGTCGCGACGCTGAGCGCGAAATGCGTGGATCCGTAGCCCCGGTGGTCCTTGCGCACGAAGGTGCCGCCGGTTGGGCCGGCGGGCTGCAGTTGGGTGCCCGCGGGATAAACCTCAACGCCGGAGCCATGGTCGTCGAGTTGCAACGCGAAAAAGCTCCCCGGGTTTGGGGGGAACGGCACACAGGTGCCGCCCATGAGTTCGGCCAGCACGCCCGCCGCGTTCTTCGGGTCGCGCGCGGCGATCGACAGATGATGGATCATGGCGTCCTCCCGTAATGGCTGGCGCACCGATAGCACGCCGCGCGCCGCTTGCCACGCACGAAACACCCGGATACCCCATCTCCCGGATACCCCATCTCCAGGATTCTCTGAGGAGGCCCGACATGAGCAAGGACAGCAAACCGCGGCTAGTCGGCATCAATCACGTGGCGCTCGAGGTCGGCGACATCGACGCGGCGCTGGAATGGTACGGCCGGCTCTTCCGCTTCACCCTGCGCGGCAGGGGCGAGCGCAACGCCTTCATCGACATGGGCGATCAGTTCATCAACCTCACGCTCGCGCCCATTCCGGCGCGGACAGAAACGGAGCGCCGTCATATCGGTCTGGTGGTGGACGACCGCTCGCGCATCCTGGAACTCGCGAAGGCGGCCGGTGCTGAGATGGTGGAGGGACCGTTCCTCGACTTTCTCGATCCCTGGGGCAACCGGCTCGAAATCATCGAATACGCCAACATCCAGTTCACCAAGGCGCCGAACGTGCTGCGTGGCATGGGGCTGGCATTAGGCAAGAACAACAAAGCCAGGCAAGAACTGGCGGAAAAGGGCATGGCCGAGGAAGGGCGCGCGTGAAGTTCAGTCTGATCGTGCGCGGCCAGCATCCGCCGGGCGACCCCGAAGCGCATTTGCAGGACGATCTTGAGCTGGTGCGCTCCGCTGAAAGCCTTGATTTCGACGGAATCGTCAAAGGTTCGCATTTCAGCGCCCATCCGTTCCAGTCGGTGCAGCAGCTTCCTTTCCTTGCCTACTGCGCCGCGATCGCGCCGCGTCTGCGCATCATCCTCGGCCTTGTGCTGGTGCCGCTGCACAAGCCGCTGGAGCTGGCGGAACAATTGGCCACACTCGATCTCTTGTGCGCGGGCAAGCTCGTGTTCGGCGCCGGTATCGGTTATCGCGACGTCGAGTTCAAGGCGTTCGGTGTGCCCCGTGGCGGATTGGGCGTTCGGTTCGAGGAGACCTTGACCGCAATCCGCCGGCTGTGGAGCGAGGAGTTCGTCAGCATGCGGGGCGCCGGCTGGGAACTTGACAATGCGTCATGCCCGGTAAAACCACTGCAAAAACCGACGCCGCCGATCTGGATAGGCGCCAACGCCGATGTAGCGATACGGCGAGCGGCGCGACTGGGCGATTGCTGGTACATCAACCCGCACAACACGCTGGCGACGATTGAGCGGCAGATGGATGTGTACAAACGTGCGCTGGATGAATGCGGCCGGCCATTTCCGACCGAGGTGCCGATGCGGCGGGAGCTGTTTGTGGCGCCGACGCGGCGCGAGGCGATCCGCCGCGCGCAGCCGTACCTGGAGGAGAAGTACAAGGCCTATCGTGCCTGGGGGCAGGACAAGGTGATGCCGGAGGGCGACGATTTCGACCGCGAGTTCCGTGAACTGCTGGAGGATCGGTTCCTGCTCGGGTCGCCGGCGGAGGTGGCGGAGCAACTGGTGCGTTTGAACAAGCGGCTGGGGGTGAACCATCTGGTGGCCTCGGTGCACTGGCCGGGGATGCCGAATGCGCTGGCGGTGGAGCAATTGCATTTGCTGGCTAAAGAGGTAAGGCCGCTGGTGGAGACCGCGCTCCGCGGTTAATCAGTCTTGCGCCAATCCGCTGGCATTTCGGGACCCGCACGGACCTACGGCAGGGCACGTGATCGATCGACGTCGGCGTCATTCTCGACCAGTGCCGCGCGAATTGGTCAGGACCGGGGCATGGCTCCCTGGGCGCTAACCAAAGTCCTGCCACCGGTGCGCGAGCCGCAGGGCAATCATTTGAGAAAAGTGCCAGCAAATGGGCGAGGCCGGCATCGTCTCAGCCGGCCGGCTTGAGCTCACCAGGCAATGAGCCCTCGGCGTGATCCTTCTTCAGCAGGCTCATCGCCCATGTGGCGCAATACCGCCGGATTGTCCGGGCTGTTGCCCGTGCGAGAGAGGTCTTGAGCTTCGTTCATCACCACATCCAGCCGCCGGCGTCGTCGGTTGTCGACACCCGGTTGCGGCCGCGCGACCTGCGGGATGCATTCCGGCACGAATGGTGCGCTTGGAAGCCAACAGGCAGATCCGCTGGTGGCCTTCTCGGCGGATATCGCGCCATCGCGTCAGCATGGCGATCGCAGCCAGGCCGGGCCAGTGGTGCGTCTGCCGCAGCCGGCCGATATCGCTTGAGGCCGTCGCCGCGCGGATTTCGATCCGGCGCTGATCGCCTTCAGCCTCCGGTTCTGCGGTGCCGACGGCCGAAGCCGGATCATCCAGGAAGGTCTGCACGTCGGCATGTGGGCATGCAGATTCGGCTGATTGGCTTTCAGTGCCAGCGCGTCGTCGCCGCGCTGATCGAGGATCTGCTGGGCGACCGAGCGCTGGCGGTTGAGCGCGTCCTCCATCCCTAAGTTACCCGAGAGTGACAGCACCTCAAGCAGCTTCCACGCGGCGGTGATCTCATTGGATTGGGCGTCGGTGGCGATTCCCGCCAGCACCATGCGTTGCGCACAGCCCCAGACGCCGATCATGTGCAGCGCTGATTGGCCGCAGGCACAGTCGAACGAGCGGCGCAGCTCCTTGCTCTCGATCGCGACGACGCCCTTCAGGATCTCGCTGAACCGCGGCATGAACTGCTGGAACAGGGCGCCCGCCGAACCGTTCGGGGTCCAGCGGCCGGAACAGTCGGCCGAAGGTGGCCCGGCTTGGTGTGCCAGGCTTGAGCGTCAGGAAGCCACGCACGAACGGCTCCCTGCCGGCGGCGAACCGGGCCATGTCGACCGCGCTCTGCCCGCCACACAGCACGGCGCAGAAGGCAACAATCAGGGTCCCGTAGAGTCCCTGTCTGCCGAGACTGACACGTGTCCCGACCCAGCTGTCAAAAGAATGCCAGGTGGGACTCCCCGTGTAGATTACGACACAATCTCGACGAACGTGACGTGCCGTGATAAGGTTCGGCGATTAGTTGATCGGGATCGATGTGCTAAGGCCGTACGGTTGGCACCGAGGCGAGGTGGAACAGTCGGCAGCGAACGCGGCGGCGTGAGCCTGTGAGCTGATTCTTAGCGTGAAGAGAGTCGCCGGTTGGCTTACCGGGCCGGAAGGCCGGTACGGGAAATAATCGGGAGGAAAAAACATGCACGCAGCAGACGTGATGACACGCAACGTAATTACTGTCGATCCAGGTGCCACGGTTCAGGCTGTGGCCGGCCTGCTGTCCGAACGGGGAATCAGTGGCGCCCCCGTCGTCGACGCCACCGGCCAAATCGTGGGCATCATCAGCGAAGGCGACCTGCTGCGCCGCACCGAAATCGGTACCGACCAGCCCGACTCTGTCCGGCGGTCCTGGTGGCTTGAGGATTTTGCGACGGCGCGGGCCCGTGACTATGTCAAGTCACATGGCCGCACCGTCAGTGACATCATGACCCACGATGTGGTTACCGTCACCGACGACACTGACCTCCGCGAGATCGCGCGACTGCTGGAAACGAACCGCATCAAGCGCGTGCCAGTGCTGCACGACGGCAAGATCGTCGGCATCGTCAGCCGGAGCAATCTTGTGCGCGCATTGAGCGCGGCGCCGATGCCGGCCGCGGTCGCTACCGCAGACAGTGATCGCGAGATCCGCGCGCGGTTGTTAGCTGAGTTGCAAGAGCAGAAATGGGCGAACAGGATCTGGCCCCAAGACATCATTGTCAGCGACGGGACTGCGCACCTCTGGTTCACGTCCGATGAGTCCAGCACGACCATGCAGGCCGCGCGGGTCGCCGCCGAAAACATCCCGGGCGTACGTGGTGTCGAGGTGCACATCGCACCGGCCCCCATAGTACCCCAATTCTAACCGGACGGGGCCGGACACCCCCGCGCGTGCACGATCCGCATTCCGCGGATATTCAGCGACAAGTCAGCGGTTGGCGGTGTTCTCGCCGAAGACCGGATTGCCAGGAGCCGAGGAGGGGTTTGCGACTGTTGTGACGCGGGTCTCCACTTACTCAACCTCGATCGTTCTGACGTCCCCGACCAGCTCATTGTCACGCGCCACTGACTCGTCTGCAATCTCCGGCACGTCCGTCATGTCAAGCACGTCGTACGCGACTGCGGAAAGATGTGAGTTGACACGTCGCAGGTCGCGCAGGATTGCCAGATAGAGCGTGCTAGCCTCCAGATTTTCCTTCGGCCGACCTTCAAGCCGGCCCAAGTGGCGCCGGCCCACCGCGCGCTCCATCACATTGAGGTGCCGCTTCGCATCCAGCAGGCGCCGGGCTGACCGGTGATCCTCGGTCATGAAGCTCGCCATCGCCAGTTTCAGATCGTCAAGCACCCAGGTGTGGAAGCTGCGCAGATCCGCATCGTCCTCTGACGGCAGAACAATGTTCCGTTTCAGCTTGCGTGAGGCGGCGTCGGCCAGCCCGCGCTCGATGATATCGCCCGCATGGCCAAGATTGACCGCGAAATCGAGAATGTGGCTGTGGCGTGTTGCGTCGCTGTTCGACAGGCCGTCGGTGCCGAGCTGCATCAGATAGGCTTTCACTGCCTCCTGCAAGCGGTCGAGTGCCTTGCCATTGCGGGCGAGTTCCTTCAGTGCCTCCGGGTCGTTCCCTGTCACCGACTGCAGCAACTGGTGAAGCATGGAGGCCACGAGATCACCCATCCTCAGCGCCTCACGCGACGCATTGGCCAACGCGAGATACGGCGTATCCAGCACCGTCTCCTCGAGATACAGCGGCTCAGCTACACGCTCCGCCTTCTTTTGCCGGTCAGGCAGCGCGATCGCGAGCAGACGCTCCGCGGGATCGAGCAGCCCCACGAAGACGACGGCGAGGGCCAGGTTGAACGCGACATGGAAATTGACGACGTTGGCTGCAGGATGAGAGTTGGCCTGCCAAAGCATCTCCGCAATCGGCCGCGCGAACGTCAATGCGACCGCGGCACCGATCGCGCGGAACGCCAGATTGCCGATCGGCAGCCTGCGGCTGGCAGGGTCAGCGGTTGTCGCCTCCAACACCGGCGGAATGGCGCCACCGACGTTGGCGCCGAGCACCAGCGCGATCGAGGCGACCGGCGTGATCACATTGCCCGCGGCCAGCGACATGATCAACAAAATCGAGGCGACGCTGGAGTGCGCTGCCCAGGTCAACGCCGCTGCCAGCGCCAGGTCCAGCAACGGCTCGCGGGTCAGCGCCCCTAGCAGTTGGTGCAGAACGGGCACGGTTTGCACCGGCTGAATGGTAACGACGAGCTGGTGCAGGGCCAGCATCATCAGTCCCAACCCAATACCCACGCGCCCCAGATCGCGAACGACGCCCTTCCGGCCGCGCCGAAATGCGACGTAGCCGGCGATCAACAGCAGAGGCACGATCCATGACACGTCGAACGACAGCGCCTTGACGATCAGCGCCGTGCCGACGTTGGCCCCCAGCATAACTGCGAGCGCCGGTACGAGTGCCACCGTCCCGTCTGCGGCGAGAGATGTCGTCATCATCGCTGTCGCGGTACTGCTCTGTAGCAAGGCGGTGACGATCAGGCCGGCAGCGAGTGCGGCGAAGCGGTTGCCGAGCGTGCGGCCAATCACCCGCCGCAGACTGGAGCCAAATGCCCGCACCACACCGCTCTGGACCATATGCATGCCCCAGAGCAGCAGCATGACGTAGCCAATCAGCTCGATCAGCGCGATGGTGGCGATCATTGTCCCGCAGTTCCGGTCTCGCCTGCGCCCTGGCTATTCCCCCGCCGCGACTTTGGCGAAACCCACAGCCATGACGACCAGCATGACAACGATGTAGACACGCAACCCCCAGAAGACGGCTTGCTGCCAGGGGCGAAGCGCAACGCGCGTCACCTCCGCCGGTGGCACGACCCAGCCTTCGTCATGGGCGAGCGCATTCAGCTCTGCATCGTCATCGTCGAACCGTCGCCTGTGTCGCGGCGGGACGGGACTCGCGGCCGGCCGTTCGAACTCCTCGACCGTGTGACGGATCTCGCGAAGGGTCTCGTCTCGATGGGTCATGGTACGCCTCACTCACAGTGCGTTGGGGAACATCGTCGAAATGCCGTAGAGGCCGTTGCACACGATCAGCAGGACCATCACCCCGATCGATAGTGCATTGCGGAGCGGCGTGTTGACGTGTTCACCGACCAGTTCGCGATCGTTTAGAAGCATCAACAGGAACAGCATCGCCGCCGGCATGAAGATCGTCGCAATCACCTGGACCGTCAGATTGAGGAAGCTGATCGGGACATGCGGCAGCATCAACGTTCCTGCGGCAATCGCCGTGCCCACAACGGCCGGCGCATAGAAATACACCGACCGGCGCGGCGAGACATTAACCGAGCGGGGGACGTCTAACGCTTCGCCAATGGCCCAGGCCGTGCTGGCGGTGATCACGATTGCTGCAATCAGGCCGGCTTCGAGCAAACCCAGCGCAAAGACGACCATCGGCGCCTGGCCCAGGTTCTGACCAATGGCATGCACCACAGTGTCGTCATCGAGCGAAGAGGCATTCGGCAAGCCATGCAGGTACTGCCCGGAGAGAGTGATGATTGCGATGGCGACGATTGCCATGCCTACCACACCCAGCATCAAATCGCGTCGACTCGCCTTGATGTCCTTCACGAGCAGGCCTTTGTCGACGACACAGGATTGCTGGAAGAACAGCTGCCAGGGCGCGATTGTCGTGCCGAAGTTCGCTGAGATCAGGATCAGGAACGACGCGGAGAGCACGCCGCCAGGCACGGCCCAACCTGAAGCGCCGGTGAAGGTTCGCCCGATTGCTGTCCAATCGGGGTGCGAGAACAGCGCCAGCGGCACGAACACCAGATTGAACGCCGCGATGATCAGCGCGATGCGTTCCCACGTGAAGTAGTTGAGAAATACGAGAACGCCGATGACGAACGCAAAGGCAAGCGGGATCGCGAGAAGGTAAGGGACATGGAAGACCGCGCTGGCAACGCGCACGCCGATGAATTCAGTCATCAGTGTCAGGATATTAGCGGCCACAAGGTCGATGAGCGAGAATGCGCCCCAGAACTTGCCGTAGCGCTTCCAGATCATCTCGGCATGGCCCCGCCGCGTCACTGCGCCCAGGCGGATCGTCATCTCCTGGACCAGATAGGCGATGAAGGCAAGCGGGATCATCAACGGAATGAACAGGCTGAGCCCGTAGGTGGCACCGGTCTGTGCATAAGTGATGACACCACCGGCATCGTTGTCGCCGAGCATGACGAGCAGGCCCGGCCCGACGAGCGCCAAACCCAACGCCAACCGGTTGGCGAAGGTCTTCCGGCTTGCGCGCAGCCGCCGGATGCGCAGTCGATCGCGAATGCGGTCTTCCAGCCCCTCAGTATAGGTGAGGGGAAGTGCTGTGTCGGCAGCAAGCACGCTGATATCCTTGCTCATAGTACGCCTCCGGAGTGCTGGCGGGCGGGTTCCGAACAAACTGTGGGGGCAGGAGCGCGACCCGAAGCCGGTGCATCGGCCACCGTCGCGTCATCGATCCGCCAGCGGCAGAGCAGGCGCCCGTCGGAGCCACACTCCCACTGCGCGACCAGATGCGGCCGCACGTGCCGCGCGCGCGCCCAATCGGGCCAACGGTCCCGGGGCGCGGCGTGCGCGCGGAGCAAAACCAGGTTGAGGAAACCAGTCATGGCCCTCTCCTTCGACTCAAGCGGTTGCTCGAGCCCGGGAGAGCCTGGCCACTAGACCGTGGGCTGGTTCGCCGACGGCCTCATGGACGCATGGTCATCCCGAGCGATGCTCCAGCCGGATGAAGCGGTCACGGAAGGCGCGATGCGCCGACTGTGGCTCTCCGATGGCTGGTTGGTAGATCGCGGTCTCATGTCATCCCTGATGGCTGAGGTTGGCCGGACAATGCCGGACCGGCGCACGTCGGCTCCTCCGACGGGCACCAAGCCGCCCATATACTCATAGTGGGTATGAGTTCAAGCCCTTTGTCGTTGTCCGGATACGAATCTGCACGGCTGGGCGGGGCGTCAGGTTCGCGGGTGTGGTACTTCGCCCTTTCGTAAACGGTCGAGGAACCACGCGGCACCGCAGCAACGGGCGTGAGGCCGCGCTCGAATGCTCGGTAGATGCATTTGCTTACCGCGCGGCTCAGCTCGTTCGACGGCGCGTGGCTGGCGCCGCGGCGATTGGCATAAGCGCGCCCGGCAACATGCTCTGCATGGTAATGAACCGCGTTGTTTCCCCCAGGCTGGCCGGATCACACAGGGTTGCCGGTATGATGCCAGCGGCGGGTCGCCCCGATGAAGGTCCAGCGCCCAGCAATAATCCAGACGGCGGCGGAGGATGGTGGCGCCCAGCGTCTGGCCCCCATCGGCGAGCAAAGCGACCACGGGCTGATTGCGCAGACCCGACCGCCGCGCGTGATAGGCCTCCAGTCTGGCCTCATAGATCGATGACCATTGCCCGATGCCCACCGCCACAGCTCATCGAGCGAACGCTCCGGCGAAGCCAGGCCACGGCCGGCATTAAGTTTGAGCCCAAATTCCGACAGCGATGCATCGACTTGCACGAGCCGCTCGCGCCGCACTTGCAGCGGGTACGCCAGGTTGCCTCAGCCTCGCCATCAGTCAGCAAATCAGGCGCTCTCACCACCTGCTGTACGTCGGATGGATAATCGCGGATCAGCACCGCAAAGCGTGGTGCAGGCCCCGAGCGCCCGAGCAGTCTTGCGATCAGGGCCATCCGCACGCCCGCTGCAGGGTGTCGGCGACCAACCGGAAACCGGCTAGTCCCGGACGGAACCGCTGCCTGCGCCGACCCGGACATCGCCGTTGCCGGCACGACTCAGTGCAGGCGCCGATACTCAAACCCGCAGCGCGAGCCTCGCTCCGCGATTTGCCCGGCCTTTTCTGCCCACCGCTCCTGACCATCGTCAGCTTTTCCCACCGTACGCCGGTGCCGATCACCCATTCCGAATCGCAGCACCCGAATGACCGAGCTGCCCTTATCCGACCTCACGGCGCCGCTTCCTTCCACTCTCTCCCGATCAGCAGTACCGTGCGCGCACCAACCCGAGGTGCCGCCATGAACGATCTCGCCATCTCTACCGACACCCTGCTCGAGGCCGATCAGCGCCACCTGATCCACCCGCTACACTTTCCCGCGGACTACGGGTCAGCGCGTATCTTTGTCGAAGGCCGCGGCGCCATGCTGCGCGCGTCCGATGGTCGCGAATACATCGACGGCCTGTCCTGCCTGTGGAACGTCAATATCGGCCACGGCCGCAAGGAACTCGCCGATGCCGCGCATGCGCAAATGGCAAAGCTCGCCTACGCTTCGGCCTATTCGGGGTTTTCCAATGAACCGGCGATTCGGCTGGCCGAACGCATCATCGGCCTCGCCTACGACAATATGAGGGCTGCTTACTTCACGACCGGCGGTGCCGAATCCAATGAAAGTGCGTTCAAGTTTGCCCGCTATTACTGGAAGCGCACGGGCAAACCGAACAAGGTGAAGATCATCTCGCGTCAGTATGGCTATCACGGCGTGACGCTGGCGGCGATGAGCGCCACATCACTCGCCGGCTATCACAAGATGTTCGGCCCGCTGGTGGCCGAGTTCGTGCAAGTCGCTCCACCCTACCCTTATCGCTGGCCCGGCAACGGAGACCCGGGCGTCGGCGCAGCGGACGCGGTCGAGGAAGCCATCCTCGCTCATGGCGCCGACACGGTTGCCGCGGTGATCTGCGAACCGGTGATGGGCGCCGGCGGCGTGATCGTCCCGCCTCCGACCTATTTCCCCCGCCTGCGCGAAATCTGCAACCGCCACGACGTGCTGCTGATTGCCGACGAGGTGATCACGGGTTTCGGGCGCACCGGCCGCTGGTTCGCGCTCGGCCACTGGGGCGTGCAACCGGACATCATGTCCTTCGCCAAGGGCGTGACCTCTGGTTATCTGCCCCTTGGCGGCGTCATCGTATCGAAGCGCGTGCACCAGGTGATCGAGGACGCGCCCCCCGATGAGCGATTTATGCATGCAGCGACATACTCGGGTCATCCAAGCTGCTGCGCCGTCGGCCTCGCCAATATCGACATCATCGACAAGGAGGGCCTGGTCGAACGCGCCGCGGTGCAGGGCAAACGATTCCTGGCGGGGCTGGAGACCCTGCGCAGCCTGCCTGCCGTCGGCGATGTGCGTGGCCTCGGCATGATGGCGGCGATCGAACTGGTCGAGGACAAGGGTTCCCGCAAGCCGGCGATCGGTCCCGGCGGACGCGTCGTCGCCGAAGCGGCCAAGCGCGGCCTGATTATCCGCCAGCGCGGCGGCGGCGGCACGCCGGTAAGCGGCGATTCGCTCTGCCTCGCGCCGCCACTGATGACGCCGGAAGCAACATTGGATCGCATCGTGCAGATCGTCGGCGAATCGATCGCTGCGGTGAGATGATCCGGCGGAAGGCAGTTCACACGCTCGTGCGCCCCTCACCGCTTCAATACGGGGAGCGCCGGCGACATCTCAATCCGGTCACTGAATCGAGGCCCCATCGTGGCACGCAGCACTGCACGCGATACCTCGATCCGTGCTTATCGCGCCAAACGCGACTTTTCGGTCACGCCGGAACCAGTGGCCAACGAAACGCACAGTCAGAGCGGTGGGCCGATCTTCGTTGTGCAAAAACACCAGGCGCATCGCGCGGGTCTGCATTACGATTTCCGGCTGGAGCATGGTGGTGTGCTGTGGAGCTGGGCGGTCCGCAAAGGCCTGTCGCTCGATCCGAAGGAGAGGCACGTCGCGATTCACGTGGAAGACCACCCGATCGACTACGCTGGCTTCGCGGGCAAAATTCCTGACGGACAATACGGCGCAGGCGACGTCGAAATCTGGGACCACGGCACTTGGGAACCGTTGAACGATCCCGACGGAGGCATGCGCAAGGGCGAGCTCACCTTCGCGCTACATGGTCAGCGGCTCAACGGACGGTTCCATCTGGTACGCCTGCGCCCCAAGGCGGGCCAACGAGGACGACAGGACAGCTGGCTTCTGTTCAAAGGTCACGAGGAGGCAGAACACGCCGGGGCCGACGCAACCACGATTAAGCATGAAGCAGACCAGTCCGGGTCGCCGCGCAGGAAAGCCGCATCGAAGGACCCGCCGAAGCGGAGCGCCGGGGCCTCCAGGGTTGTGACCGCACGTCGTCCGACGGCGCAGAGCGTCGAGATAGCTGGCGTGACGATGACGCATCCTGACCGCGAATTGTGGCCGGGCATCACCAAACGTGATCTCGCGGAGTACTGGGTGATGGTGGCGGACCACGCCCTCCCCGGCCTGGCAAAGCGCCCGCTGGCGATCGTGCGCTGCCCTGACGGCATCGGCGGCGAACACTTCTTTCAGAAGAACGGCCACGGCACACTGCCCGACGGCATCCGTGAAGGCCGCGTTGCGACGTCGCCTTATCTCGCGATCGATGGCCTGCACGGACTGGTGGGACTGGCGCAGGTCTCCGCCATCGAGCTGCATCCCTGGGGCGCGGCCGAAGCCGATCCCGATCACCCCGACACGCTCGTCTTTGACCTCGATCCAGGCGAAGGCGTGCCGTTTGCTCACGTGGTGCGGGCGGCACACAACGTGCGCGACCGCCTGCGACAAATGAAGATGACATCGTTCTGCCGCACGACCGGTGGCAAGGGGCTGCACGTGGTCGTGCCGATCGCACCGAAGGCCGATTGGGAAGCGGTCAGGCTGTTTTGTCGCAGCTTTGCGGAGATTTTAAGCGCGGAAAACCCGACGCGGTTTCTCTCAACGGTGAAGAAAGCGGACCGGCGCGGCCGCATTCTATTGGACTGGCTGCGCAACGCGCTTGGTGCAACGGCCGTTGCTTCGTTCTGTCCGCGCGCCCGTCCCGGGGCGACGGTCGCGACGCCGCTCGCCTGGGACGAGGTAA
>JASHQG010000416.1 GCA_030037665.1 Acetobacteraceae bacterium | reverse complement strand
CCGCGCTGCTGCCGGAGGTTATATTCGACGGCGCTTGAGCGGAGCGGGATGCCAATGTCTGAGGGTGTCCGACGCGGTGCGGACTCCGCCGGAGGCGACGCGAAACTTCTCGAGTGGGCCGCCAATGCGTTTCGCCCGAATCGATCCATGGCGGAGAAACGATCCCTGACGTGACCACAGACCACAAGCAGGTATTGTCGCGGAGGCGGGCACAAGCCGACCCCTCCCGATCCCGCGCGGAATGCGGTCGTGCGGTCGGCCATGTGCCGCGCCAAGCCTGAAGGTGTGCTATCAACCACAGCCGCAGTACGCGAGCGAGGCGGCGAGCGCTCGAATCGACCGAGCTCAGATGCTGGACGACGCACAGGGGATCGCCAATAGGGAACCTTCCTCGTCGGCCGGCTGCAACCGCCTTGCGCCAGGCGCGATCGCCGGATCATCGCCGGCACTGACAAGCTATTCGACCGCTATGAAGGGGGTGGCGTCGGAACGAATATTGTGGCCACCGCGCCAGAGACGTAACTCATCAGCGCGGATCGGTGAACTCCATGCACATTGGCTTGACCCGTGGGATTGGAGCGGTGGCGACGGGTTTTATTACCGCGCGCTGTCATGGAGTCTCGCTTGTACGGCCTCTCGATCGTCGAGGTAGTATCGCTTCTCGCGGACGAACTGCGGGTGGCGCACGCACACCCGATCGCCATGGCGGTTTCGGGAAGAGCGAGCCATGAGCAACGGGCCTTCTTCGAGAGTGCAGCGACACAATTGATCAACGTAAACGGCGCCAAAAGGGGCTACACTCGGCGGAACCGATCTCTTTCTGGCGTTTGCCAAGCCTGATTACCGGCACCGCGTCGTGGATTGCGCCCAAGTGCATGCGGAGGCGATCGCGCGCGTCGGACTGGGGTCAACAATCGGGAACCGACATCGCGCGACGACGGATCGGCCGGGTTCCACCCGGTGCTGCCGATCCGGGCATTGATGGCAGATGTCGATCAATCGACGACATAAGTGGATGCCGGGAGTTTTGGAAGCGGACGTCCAGCGCTTTGGGCCACGGCCACGTCCCCCGCCGTGTTGGGTTCGGACCTCAGGCCGTGAGGTCGCGCCGCATGGCGCGGGCCGCTTCAGAGCAGCCAGCACGGGCACGCGTCCGTCCGGGTCCCCGACGGAGCCAATTTCCAAACCCCAGGCATAAGGCAGAGCAAGCAGTCGTCACACATTGAGCCGAAGAGGGAAAGAGTCGCGCGGCGACGCAATGGCCTGTCCGCCGCGCCGGATGTGGCATCCATCCATCGATCTGGTTGGTCGGCGCGCAAATTGGTGGTGGTACCATACCCTCTGATCGCGAAACGGATTGGCAAAGTCCCAAAGCAGGTGATTCCGCTTGGCGAACGGCCTCGCAATCGGCATACTAATAGAGACTGGGCGTGCGGGACGACCACGCATGCAGGGGATGTGCAGGACCACGGGCGGGGGTGAGCCTGTGCGATTTGCGGCCGGTGCGTTCATGCGTGCGTCGCAGTCGACGGTCAACGTCCTGAATTCGATGCATGTGGTCCGGACGGAGGGGCTTATGCACTACGATCCGGACACGCGCGCCGGCTTGATCGCACTCATTTACGAGGCCGCACTGGATCGGCAGATGTGGCCGCACGTCGCGGATCGTCTGGCGGACGCAGCGGGAGCTACTGTCTGCCAAATTAGCACATACGACGGAATGACACATACGGCTGCCAACGTGGCACCCAGAGTGCCCTCCGAAGCGCTACAGAGGTATGAGAAATACTGGGTCCACCACAATCCCCTGGTCGCCGCCGGCCGACGCCAACCGCTCGCGACGGTACTTTCAATCTACGATCTCATTCCAAGGGATGAGTTGGTCAAGACGGCAATTTACGGCGAATTCCTTTTGCCGCTTGGTCTGGAGGAAAAGCTCGGCGCGACGCTCGTAGACGACGGCTCGTGCTGGGCGGCATTTGGGGTCTGGCGCCCGGGTCGGATGGGGCCATTTGACCAGGCAATCGCGGAACATCTGGTCGACCTGGTGCCACATCTGCAGCGGGCGCTCCAGATGAATGCCAGGACTGCTGAAATAGAAATGACGCGTACCGCATCGGCGGAGCTGCTCAACAAACTGCGACACCCTGTCTTACTGGTCGATGCAGCCTGCCGGATACTCTTCGCCAATTGCGCGTCCGAGGACATTCTTACCGACCAGTCGGGTCTACATCCTGACGCTAAAGGCGTGTTGCGTGGGATCATCTCCGCCGAGACCGACATGCTGCACAAAGCCGTCGGGCAGGGCGCCCGCCAATCTCAGTTTGGTGCTAGGGGAGGAGGTGGACCCTTTCGCTTGTCTCGGGGCAGCCGGCAATCACCATTGACGGTTTCGGTTATCCCTTTGCCCGCCGAGACGTACTGGCTCGCGCCCCGCCGTCCCGCCGCAATCCTGTTCGTTACCGATCCCGAGCGTGTTGGCAATCCGACAGCAGCCAGCCTGCGGTCAGGTTTCGGCCTTACACATACCGAGGCGGCAATGGCAATTGGGATCCTGAACGGTGGCGGGCTAAAAGCTGCCGCCGCACGTCTCGGTATCGCCCCCTCAACTGCCCGCACACATCTGACCTCTATTTTTAACAAGACCGGGACACGCCGTCAGGCGGAGCTGGTGCGGATTCTCCTGCAACAATGACGCGCTAATGTCCGGCCGCAGGGTTCGGTCGGCCTCTGTCCCTGAGGAGCGAGGCGAGAACCAGATCTCCCACATTTGTAGGAGGTGACATTCACCTTATTATTCTGTCACCATATCGATTGTGAATACCCATAGCGGGCCTTGCTAAAAGGCGGCAGCACTACCGCGCGCGACATGTATGGGGTCCGAGGGCGCCGCCAGGATCCGTAAACATGCCTGTGTTGGTGCAATCTGAGAACCGGGAGGGGACAGAAATGGTTGACGAAACCCGGCTAAACGAGTTCGTGGGTAAGGTGTTAAGTGATCTTGGGGGTGCTTTCAGTCTTCCCTTGGTCCGCATCGGCGAGCGATTGGGGATCTACCGGATTTTGCACGAAAAAGGTGCCATGACGTCCGGCGAGCTTGCCGACGCTGCTTCAATTGCCGAGCGCTATGCCCGTGAATGGTTATCGAATCAAGCCGCGTCCGGCTACCTGGATTATGAAGCAAGTACCGGAAAGTTCGCGCTACCGCCGGAACAAGCGATGGTGCTCGCTGTGCCGGACAGTCCGGTCTACTTGCAGGGCGCTTTCGAGATCGCCCAGGTGATGTTAGAGAACCAGACCAAGGTGGAACCCGCGTTCCGCACGGGTCAAGGGGTTAGCTGGGGCGATCAATCGCAATGTCTGTTCTGTGCGGTTGGTCGATTTTTCCGGCCAGCCTATCACAACATGCTAACGCAATCCTGGTTGCCGGCGTTGGACGGTGTGGTGGAGAAGTTGGAGAAGGGTGCGCGCGTCGCCGATGTCGGCTGTGGTCACGGTTTCTCGACCATCATTATGGCCAAGGCGTTTCCGAATTCGATGTTCGTCGGCTATGATTTCCATCCGGCGTCGGTGGAACAAGCTCGGGTTCACGCCGAGCAAGATGGTGTCGCCGCCAATACCAGTTTCGAGGTGGCGCTGTCCAAGGAGTTCCCTGGCAACGACCTTGACCTCGTGACGTTCTTCGATTGCTTGCATGATATGGGCGATCCGCTTGGGGCTGCCCAACATGTGCGACAGTCCCTGAAGCCGGATGGAACGTGGATGATCGTTGAACCGATGGCCGGTGACCGATTGGAGGACAACCTTAATCCGGTCGGCAGATTGTCCTATGCTGCCTCGACCATGATCTGCGTGCCGACCTCGCTCGCTCAGCCAGGGGGCGCGGCATTGGGAGCGCAAGCCGGTTTCCACAGGCTGTCGTCAACGATCAAGGCCGCTGGCTTTGGTCAGGTGCGCAAGGCGACCGAGACGCCGTTCAATATGATCCTGGAAGCGCGTTAGATTGACCAACGACAATCAATCGGGCCGGACCGATGTCATTATCGCAAGTCCCGATGCGGTCTGCGCTCTCCGCTCGATCGACGACGGCCTACACGCGCTTCGGATGCAAAATCAAGCAACCGTGGACCGACGTCCTCATCCTTGCAGATCATTGGCGCGATGGTGACGGATGCTTGATGTTTCTTGCGGAGCGGGCCTTGTGGCTAGCCACATGAACCGGGTCAGCCGGAAGCTTGGCTTGGTAATCGGAATTGACCTCAAGGGAGGTAGCTGACGTGGATGCTGATCGGGTCTTCCGGGGATCCATCCCTGCCTTATATGATCGGCACCAAGGTCGAACACCAGGATCTTGCCGTCACGTCCCGACCGGCGTTCATGCAATCCGTAGGTAAGCGCCGCCGCGGTCGGCTCGTTCAGCACACGCTCGATGCGCAGACCGACAAGTTCGCCGGCAATTTTGGTCGCCTTGCGCTGGGCGTCGTTGAAATAGGCCGGGACTGTAATAATCGCTTCATGTACGGGCGATCCCAGGAACACCTCCGCGTCAGCCTTCAGTGCCCGCAGCACGAAGGAGGAGAGTTCTTCCGGGCGGAATCGCCGAGCCCCGAGCGCAACGGTACGACTGGTTCCCATCATACGCTTGAAGGCCGCCGCGGAATGCTCCGGGTGACTGCCGAGACGCTCGCGTGCTGCTTCCCCCACCAGTATCTCTCCGGTGCGGTCGTCAAGGCTTACCGACGAAGGCGTGAGGAACCGTCCGAGTGCGTTGGGAATCAACGTCGCCACACTGTCGCACCACACCGAGACCAGACTGTTCGTCGTGCCGAGGTCGATTCCAATAATCATTGCA
>JASHQG010000415.1 GCA_030037665.1 Acetobacteraceae bacterium | reverse complement strand
CTGCTCGGCCTGCGGCGGTGGCGGCGGCGGTGGTGGCGGCGGGGGCGGCGCCTCAATTGTCGCTTTGGTCGGCGGCTTGGTCACCGGTGGGGCGGGCGTGCTCTCGGGTGCGTTCGCGGGCGAAGGGGTGGGCGCCGGCGTCGCCGCCTGCATCGAGGATGCGGCGGTGCCCTGAAACACCATGGCAACGGTGGTTTCCTCGGGCGGCTCCGGCGGCGTGGCGACCGGCAGACCGATCAACAGCGCGGCGATGATTGCGACGTGCAGTGCGGCGGAAATGATCGCGCCGCGCCGCAACGCCGGCGGCATGCGGTTGCCATGGCGGCCGAACCGGCCCTCGCTATGCAGGAGTTGTTGCAGCACGCTGCAACCTTCACCCTTTTGGATTGGTGGGAGCCGGCTTGGTGTTGGCAGGCGCCGGCGCCGATGTGGGTGCGGTGTTCTGCGAGGCAGGCTGCACGGATGTCGCGTCGGCCAACAGTGCGACCTTGGTGAATCCGCCCTGTGTAATCGTTCCCATCACCTGCATGATGCGGCCGTAGGACAGGTCCTTGTCGCCGCGCACAAAGATGCGGCGTTCGACGTCGTTCTGCGAGACGGCCTGCAGCTTGGCGACAAGCTGTGCGAGGTCGACCTCGTCGTTCTGCAAATAGATGGTCCCCTGGGCGTTGATCGATACGGTCAGCGGCTGGCTGTCGCTGTTGAGCGGCCGCGTGTTCGCCTTCGGCAGATCGACCGAGACACCAGAGGTCATCAGCGGCGCTGTGACCATGAAAATGATCAGCAGCACCAGCATCACGTCGACCAGTGGGGTGACGTTGATTTCCGCGAGCGGTCGGTAGCGTCCGCGGCCGTTACGGGCGTTGAGGGAGAAGGCCATGACCAGGTTCTAACCTCTCCGGTTGCGCGCGAGAGGCGTACTACAATCTATCACGCCCGCTCCTCCGTCTGTCGCGACAGGATCGCGCTGAACTCGGCGCCGAAGCCCTCCATCCGTGCGGCGAACCGCGACAGATCCGTGCTTATTTTGTTGTAGGCCAGCACCGCTGGAATAGCCGCCACCAGGCCGATCGCTGTTGCGAACAGCGCCTCTGCAATGCCGGGCGCCACAACGGCCAGGTTCGTGTTGTGCATGGCCGCGATTGCCGAGAACGAGTGCATGATGCCCCAGACCGTGCCGAACAGCCCGATGAACGGGGCCGTTGCGCCGACCGAGGCGAGAAACACCATCCATCGCTCCAACCGGTCCATCTCGCGCTGCACCGTGACCGCAATCGCACGGTCAATACGCTCACGCACGGAAGTGTGAGTCACGTCCGCACCGGCAACGCGAACGGTGCGGCGCCATTCGCCCATCGCCGCGCCAAACACGGCCGCCATCGGATGTGTCGGATTGGTCGCTTCCTGGTCGAACAATTCATCCAGGCTGCCGCCGGACCAGAAGCGGTCCTCGAAACCGTCCGCGTCCTTGTTCACCTTGCGCAGGCTCGACCATTTTTCGAATACCACCGCCCAGACCCAGACGCTGGCGGCGAGCAGACCGAGCATCACCAGCTTCACGACGATATCGGCCTGCATGAACAAGCCCCACAGCGACAGATCTCCTGCCGCTGCGCCGAGCTGCATCGCGTCAACTGCTCTATCCACCACAGCCCCCTATCCGGCTCCCCGTGTCATTGGAGCCCGCACAACTGATTCGCCAGCCGGACGAGCGTCCCGCATGGCCTGCAACACCCCGCGCCAGCGGGGCGGCAAACGTCCTGGCTTATTTCCCCCATCCCTGCGCACGCAGGCAAGGCGCAGCGTCAGGGCCGCGCAGTCGCCCGATGGGCCGCGAACCGTCTGGCGCAACGCCGCGGACGCGCCGCCCACCGCCAGCACCTCGGTGTCGATGCCGAGCAGGTCGTCAATCCGGGCGGGACGCAGATAGTCCACTTCGATGCGCCGCACCATGAATGTTACCGAGAACCGCTCCGCCAGCTCAGCATGCGGGATTCCCAGGTCGCGCAGTGCCTCGGTGCGTGCCCGTTCGGCAAAACGCAGGTAACTGGCGTGATACACGACTCCGCCGGCGTCCGTGTCCTCGTAATAGACTCGCACCTGATAACGATGGCAACCCTCCGGCGGGATGACGAAAAGATGTTCGTTCATTCATCGTCCCGCAGCAGCTCGAGCTGGCCGTCCCGCGCGGGCACCGGCAGGTCGAGGTGTCGCCAGCCCGGCTCGCCGATCATCCGGCCGCGGCTGGTGCGCAGCACGAGGCCCTCCTGGATCAGGAACGGCTCGATCACATCCTCCAGCGTGTCTCGCGGCTCGGCCAGCGCCGCGGCCAGTGTCTCCACGCCGACCGGCCCGCCGCCATGATGCTCGGCGATCCGCCGCAGGTAGCGCCGGTCCATCGCGTCCAGCCCGAGGCGGTCCACTTCCAACCGGGTCAGCGCCGCGTCCGCCACCCCGCGGTCTACCGCGGCCGCGCGCTCCACCGCGGCGAAGTCGCGCACCCGGCGCAAGAGCCGTCCGGCGATGCGCGGCGTGCCGCGGGAACGGCGGGCGATTTCCGCAGCCCCCTCCTCGGTGAGGTTGACACCGAGTTTGCGGGCGCCGGTGGTCACAATGATCTGCAGCTCCTCGGGCGTGTAGAACACGAGGCGGAGCGGGATGCCGAACCGGTCGCGCAACGGCGTGGCGAGCAGTCCGGCGCGCGTGGTGGCGCCGACCAGCGTGAAGGGCGGCAGATCGATGCGTACGCTGCGTGCCGACGGTCCCTCGCCGATGATCAGGTCGAGCAGGAAATCTTCCATCGCCGGGTAGAGCACTTCCTCGATGGCCGGCTGCAGGCGGTGGATTTCATCGATGAACAAGACATCGCGCGGCTGCAAATTTGTCAGGATTGCGGCGAGGTCGCCGGCCCGCGCAATGACCGGGCCGGACGTGGCCCGGAACCCGACGCCGAGCTCGCGCGCGATGATCTGCGCCAGCGTCGTCTTGCCGAGGCCTGGCGGTCCGTGCAGCAGCACATGGTCGAGCGCCTCGCTACGGTCGCGCGCCGCCTGGATGAAGACGGCCAGGTTTTCGCGCGACGCGCGCTGGCCAATGAATTCCGCCAGCGTCTGGGGGCGGAGCGACGCTTCGGCCGCATCCTCGGGTGCGCGGACAGCAGACAGGGTGCGATCGGACATTCCGCTAGCAGACCTCTCCCGCACGGCAGGCGGCAGAGGCCGAGACGTGCCGTGGCGAGACTGCCGCAACAGGCACACTGCTGCGTCCGCGACCCCATCCGCCGATTCGCCGTGACCTCTCCTGCGCGAAGCGCAAGCGAGATTTCCTATCAGACAAACTTGATTCCGAGAATTTCGTATGACCGGTCGCCGCCCGGCGCCGGGACCGACACCGAATCCCCCACCTTCTTGCCGATCAGTGCCTTCGCCAGTGGCGAGGAAATCGACAGCCGGTTCGCCTTGATGTCGGCCTCGTGTACGCCGACAATCTGGTAGGTCGCCTCCTTCTCCGTCTCCTCATCGACCAGCCAGACATGCGCGCCGAACGTCACGTGCTCGCCCGACAGATTGGCCGGGTTGATCACCTCGACCGACGCGACGATCTCCTCCAATTCGGCAATGCGCCCCTCGATGAACGACTGGCGATCGCGTGCGGCGTGATACTCGGCGTTCTCCGACAGATCGCCGTGCGTGCGCGCTTCGGCGATCTGGCGAATGATCGCCGGGCGTTCCGTGGTGCGGAGCTGTCGAAGCTCCTCTTCCAACCGCTGCAGGCCGGGGGCGGTCATCGGAAACTTCTGCACGGGACGGTATTCCTCTGATAAGCGTACGGCTACGCGCTACCGCCGCAGTGCGGCCAGCGCCGGCCACGGCGGTAACGCCTAGAACGATCCGCGAAAGTAGGATTGCAGGGGCGCGACTTCAAGCATGCCCGACTTCAGGGCGGCGATAGCGTGCACCGCGGCCCTCGCACCTGCCATGGTGGTATAGTGCGGCACCTGGTGGGTCAGCGCGCTGCGGCGGATGGTGAAGCTGTCCTCCACCGATTGCGGCGTCGACGCGGTGTTGACCACGAGCTGGATCTCACCGGACAGAATCGCATCGACGCAGTGCGGCCGTCCTTCCAGCACCTTGTTGACCACCGTCACGGGCAGGCCAGACTCGCGGATGCGTGCGGCGGTGCCGCGGGTCGCGCAGATGCTGAAGCCCATCTCCACCAGCCGTCGCGCCAGCGCGGCCAGGCCCGTCTTGTCCGCATCCTTCACCGACAGGAAGACCGTGCCACAATCCGGCAGGATCACG
>JASHQG010000414.1 GCA_030037665.1 Acetobacteraceae bacterium | reverse complement strand
ATCTGCATGTGCTGGCCGCCCAAATGCACGCGACGAAACCTGCGGAGTGGAATGATCCGTCATCGCGCACGCATGCGGTGTTCCGGAACCCACCAAAGCCGGTCGGCGGAATGTTCCACGTGCCGGACGGGCCAGGCTTGGGACTGGTCGTGGAACAGGCGGAGTTGGACGACCGGCGCGTCGGGTTTTGACTTGGGCTTCGAAAACGGGAGAGGTTGGGACACGAAAGATCGACGGTACCGCGTGCGGAACCGTAACCGCCTGACCGTCGGCGCTAATGCTCCTCGACCTCTCCCACTTCGCGGCCGAGGTGATAATCGCGCGCGGCCGCCTCCATCGACAAATACCCGAGCCGCACATCCTTTCGCACCGCCGCCGGATCGCGCTCTTTCGGGTCCCCCATCCCGCCACCGCCCGGCATCTCCACGATCAACCGATCGCCTGACGGCACCACCCCCAGTCCCTTCGCCTTGAGCACCGCACCCGACGCGAGCGACAAGCGCCCTGCCCCGCCCGGCCTGCCGCCATGCCGACCACGCGCCGGATATGTGACGCGTTCGAACCGGGCGAAAATCCCGAACGGCGCGTCCTCGCGCGACCCAAGTTCCATGACCTGACCGAGCCCGCCTCGGAATTTTCCCGCACCACCGGAGTCCTGGCGCAGTTCCTTGCGCCAGATGACGAGTGGCGTGATTGCCTCGGTCGCCTCCACCGGCACATTGCGCACGCCCGATGGAAACGGCGTCGCGGACAGCCCGTCCTGCTGTGGCCGCGCCCCTGCCCCGCCCGAGTGGAAACTGTTCACCATGAATGGCGTGCCAGCCGCCCGGCCGATGCCGGTCAGCCCGTGACCGGCAATCATATTCAGGGTCCACAAATTCGACGTGCCCTCGGCCGGCACGCGTCCCGGCAGCGCCTGATCGAGGCACCCATACACGACGTCCGGCAGCATGTGCCCCATGACTGAGCGCGCGTAGACTGCCGCCGGATGCACCGCGCTGAGGATGGTTCCCTCCGGCGCGCTGACTCGCACCGCATCCAGCGTGCCGGCGTTGTTCGGAATATGTGGCGCAACGACGCAGTTCACACCGAACGTCGTGTAGGCCTCGGTGTAGCAAAGCGGGCAGTTGATCGCATAGGACGACATTCCAGACGTGCCGGTGTAATCCACATCGATGCGATCGCGCTGGATGGTCAACGTCGCCACCAGATCGATTGGCGCCTCATAACCGTCGATGCGCATCGACGAGGTCCAGGTTCCCTCCGGCAGCTTGCCGATCGCCTCCGCCATGCCACGACGACTGCGGGTGATGATCTCCTCGCCGAGCACGTCAACATCGCGCAGCCGGTATTCGCGCATCATCGCTGTCAACCGCCGGCTGCCGATCTCGTTGCACGCGATCAGCGCATACACGTCGCCGATGACCTGCACTGGTTCGCGCACGTTGGCACGAATGATCGACAGCAGGTCCTCGTTCATCTCACCGGCGCGCACGAGGCGCAGCATCGGGAGGAACAATCCTTCGTGATAGATTTGCCGCCCCTCCGGAGTCTGGCCGACACCACCCATGTCGACCAGATGCGCGGTGCAGGCGAACAATGCGACGATCCGGCCGTCCAGGAAGGTGGGTGACACGACCACCAGATCGTAGAGGTGACCGGTGCCCTTCCAGGGGTCGTTCGTGATGTAGACATCGCCCTCGCGCATCTGCGCAACCGGAAACACGTCGAGGAAATGGCCCACCGACCGCGCCATCGTGTTGATGTGACCCGGCGTGCCGGTCACCGCCTGGGCGAGCATGCGGCCCTGCAGATCGAACACACCGGCAGAAATGTCTCCCGCCTCGCGCGACGACGTGCTGAACGCGGTCCGCACCAGCGTCTGCGCCTGCTCCTCCACCACCGAGAGCAGGCGGTTCCACATGATCTGCAGCTCGATTTCGGAGATGTTGCGGCGGATCACGCGGTCTCGTCCTCAATGATGATTTCGCCGTCCGAGGCCACGCGCGCGGCGAAGCCCGCGGGCAGAATGGTAGATGTGCCGTCTTCGACGATCAGCGCCGGCCCTCTGACTCCTGCGCCCGGCGGCAGCAAGGCGCGCTGGAATACTGCGGCCTGCACCGGATCGCCCGCCGCGGTGTCGATGATGCGCGCATGTCGCAGCGGCGGCCCGGAGGCCGCGGGCGGCGGCGTAGTCGCGGGCGCCACCCGCATTCGCGGCTGTGACAACGCCAAAGTCCAGCTCACGGCCTCGACTTCCAGGCGTGGGATGGTGCGGCCGAACAAGCGTGCGTAAGTGGCATCGAACGCAGCCCGCAGCGCAGCCGGATCCAACGCGCCGGCGGGCAGTGGCACCGCTACTTCATGGCCCTGCCCGCGATAGCGCATGAACGCGGTGCGCGCCTCCTCGAGCGCGCCATCCCGTGCACCCAAGCGAACCACCGCTTCGGCCTCGGCGCGCATCTCCGCGAACAACGCATCGAGCGTGTCCTCTGCCAGCGCATCGAGACGCACCAGCATTGTGCGCGCCACTTCATAAGCGACCGGCGCGGCGAGGAAACCATGTGCGGAGCCCACGCCGGCATCGCGCGGAATCACCACACGCCTGATGCCGAGCTTCTGCGCCAGTCGCACCGCATGCAGCGGTGCCGCACCGCCGAAGGCGATCAGTGTGCGCTCCCCGGTATCCTTGCCGTTCTCCACGGCATGCACGCGCGCCGCGCTCGCCATCGTTTCATCGACGATTTCCGCGATGCCACGTGCGGCTTCTTCCGGCTGCATCGCAAGCGACTCACCCAGCGAGGCGACCGCGTCGTGCGCACGCGCCGGTTCCAATCGGATCTTGCCGCCGGCGAAATGTCCCGCATCGATGCGGCCCAGCACCACATCGGCGTCGGTGACCGTGGGCGCGCTTCCGCCGCGCGCGTAACAGGCGGGGCCGGGATCGGAACCGGCGCTGTCTGGCCCCACCTGGATGCGCTTGAGCTCATCGACGCGGGCGACGGAGCCACCGCCCGCTCCGATCTCCACCATGTCAATCACTGGAATGCGCACCGGGAAGCCGCTGCCCTTGGCAAAGCGATAGGCGCGCGCGACCTCGAAATGCCGCGACTGCTGCGGGGTGAAATCGTCGATCAGCGTGAGCTTTGCCGTCGTGCCCCCCATGTCAAAGGAGATCGCGCGGTCCCACCCGCCACGCAGTGCGACGTTGCGCGCGAGAATCACGCCGCCCGCCGGCCCGCTTTCCACCAGACGCACCGGAAATCGTCGCGCCGTCTCCACGGTGCAGATGCCGCCAGACGACATCATCAGCAACAGGGGGCAATCCGCACCAAGCGCGCGAAGCCCGTCCTGCATGCGGGCCAGATAGCGGTCCATCAGCGGCAGAACATAGGCGTTGGCGACGGTCGTCGAGGTTCGTTCGTATTCGCGAATCTCACGGCAGACTTCCGAGGATATGGTGATCGGCAGGCCCGGCAGCGCACGGCTCAAACGCGTACGCGCGGCCTCCTCGTGCGCAGCATTGACGTAGGAATGGAGGAAGCTGATGGCCACCGCTTCGACCTTTCGCTCCTGGAGCACCCGAACCAACGCGTCCAGGCCGGCAAGGTCCAGCGTGCGCAGCACGGAGCCATCGGCGGCCAGGCGTTCCGATACTTCCAGCCGCAGATCGCGTTCCACCAGTGGCATCGGGCGCGTCATGTAAAGATCGTATTGCTCGAAGCGATGTTCGTAGGCGATCTCCAATGAATCCCGGAAACCTCGCGTGGTAATCAGGGCGGTGCGCGCGCCCTTGCGCTCGATCAGCGCGTTTGTGGCGAGGGTCGTGCCGTGGATCACGAGATCGAGCTGCTGCGGCTCGACACCAGCATCGCGCAGAATGGCGCCGGTGCCTTCGACCACGGCTTCTTCCGGCGCATGCGGCGTGGTCAGCAGCTTGGTCGAGAGCGTGCGGTCTGGCAGCGCCAGCACGAGATCGGTGAATGTGCCGCCGATATCGACAGCGAGGCGGGCACGTTGCGTCACGGGGCGAGTGTCCGGGGCTCGAGCATGGTGTCCCCATGTCAGAGCGAGCGCAGCGAAGCAATCCCCGGCGGGATTCGCCCGAGATTATTTCGCGCCATCTGCCGCAAACTCGCCGCTGACGGCGACCCCCCGCACCGGCCAGCCAAGCACCATTTCTCGGGCAAACCTGATCGCTGTGCGCACATCCAGGGCCCAGGCGGCCGGTGCCAGGCCGAGCGTCGGGGTGCTGCGCCATGAGTATGGATGGATCGTGCACCACGTCCTCGGCTCGATGCAGCAAAACGGGAATGACCTCTACTTCTTGCCCTGCTTCTTTTTGCGCTCGACCACCGGGGTGGGTGGCTGGCCGGCGAAGAACGCGCTCCGCTGTGCGGCACCCATCAGCATGTAACTGTGATCCGACCCGGTCAGCACGAAGCGTGCGCCCAAGGCGACGTAGCGTGCCGCATTCTCTTCATCATAGACCCCGCCCATACCGAGCACTTTTCGGTGCTTGCGGCACGCCGTTCCAACCGTTTCGTACGCGTCGACGATCTTCGCATGGCCCACCTGGCCGGCGATCCCCAGCTCCGAGGACAAATCCGACGTGCCGATCAGCAGCACGTCCACGCCATCGACCGCCGCAATATCATCCGCGTTGCCGATCGCCTTCGGGCTCTCCAGCATCACCACCGTGAGGATCTCTTCGTTAATCGCCTCCTGTGCCTCGGCCATCGCCGGCGGATGATAACCGTAAATCGCCGGCGGTCCCCCCCAGCTGCGGCGGCCCGCCGGCGGATAATGGAACGCGTCAGCGATGCGGCGCGCTTCCTTCGCAGTATCAACGTGCGGCATCACAATGCCCTGCGCGCCGTTGTCCAATGCGCGCGTCGCTTCGTCGATCGCGTTGGCGCATACCCGCACAAGCGGCGTCACGCCGGTGGGAAGCGAAGCGATGCAGAGCTGGGCGATTTCATGCACCGAGAATGAGCCATGCTCGTTGTCCAGGAAAATCCAGTGATGACCACTCCCAGCGGCAAGTACCGGCGCGGCGACAGTGCGGAGGTGGTGAACACCGAAGCCGAGCGCGACTTCGCCTGCCTGCATTCGACGTTTCGTCTGATTGTGGACAAGCGGCATGCTTCCCTGCCTCCTGTTAGATTTTCCGACGAAGCAAGACATGGGGGAGACGCAGGGTCAAATGCAGCGGGCGGCGACTGGCCCCCCAAAACGTCGCCGCCCCAGGCCCGCCCCACCGTTCCCGCCCGAGGTGGGAGCGGTCTCGGCTACCCCGCTTCGATCCGGATCATCGCCGGCGTTTCCAGCACCGCATCCAGCGCCTCGATCCGTTTCAGCGCCTCACGCATCGAACTCTCCAGCGTCTCGTGCGTCACCAGCACCACCGGCACCGCCTCGCCTGGCGCCCGCCCGTGCTGAAGCATCGATTCCAGCGACACGCGAAGGTCGCGCAGCACAGCTGTGACGTCGGCGATCACGCCCGGCCGGTCCACCACCATCAGGCGCAGATAATATGGGCCGACATGCGAACTCATCGGCACCGACGGTGCGTTCGACAGCTCTGCCGCATCAGCGCCCCACACCGGGGTGAAGCGGTTGCGCGCGAGGTCGATCAGGTCCGCAACCACCGCTGAGGCGGTCGGACCTGCTCCCGCGCCCCGGCCCTCCAGCATCACACGGCCGACGAAATCGCCCTCGGCCACCACCGCATTGAACACGCCATCGACGCGCGCAATGGGCGCTGCGGCAGGAACCATGCAGGGATGCACGCGTGCCTCGATGCCGCCGTCGTTCCGGCGTGCGATACCAAGCAGTTTGATGCGATAACCGAGCTCGCCCGCAAAGGCGATGTCCAAAGCCGAGATACGCCGGATCCCCTCGACATGGACCGCGTCGAACGCCACCGGACGGCCGAACGCCAGTGCTGCCAGGATGGCGAGCTTGTGTGCCGCGTCGACCCCGTCAATGTCGAAGCTCGGATCGGCCTCGGCGTAACCGAGCTTCTGTGCATCGGCCAGAACGTCGGCAAATTCGCGCCCGCGCTCGCGCATTTGCGTCAGGATGTAGTTGCAGGTGCCGTTCAGGATGCCGGCGATGCGGGAGATCTGGTTGGCCGCCATGCCCTCACGCAACGCCTTGATGACGGGGATGCCGCCGGCGACCGCGGCCTCGAACGCGAGCGGGACCTTGCCTCCCTCCGCCGCCGCGGCAAGTGCCGCGCCGTGCACCGCAAGCATCGCCTTGTTCGCTGTCACCACCGGCTTGCCCGCAGCGATGGCGGCCTCCACCAGCGCCCGGGCGGGGCCATCAGCGCCGCCGATCAACTCCACCACCACGTCCACGGCGGGATCGGCGGCAAGCGCGACCGGGTCGTCGTACCAGCGCAGGCCGGACAGCGCGACGCCGCGGTCCTTGGTGCGGTCGCGGGCGGAAACGGCGGTGACGGCGATCGGCCGGCCGGCCCGCGCGGTGACGATGTCAGCGTTGTCGCGCAGCAGCTTCAGCACGCCGCCACCGACGACGCCGAGGCCGGCGAGGGCGACAGAGAGGGGATGGGTCATGGCTTGGTTCCCGTGGGTCGCGGCGGTACAGCGTGGCGCATCGGTGGGGTGTGTCCTCTGGATCGGCTGGCGCGCTTAAGGCAGCTTCCGGCCCGCATCGCAAGCGCCTGCGTGCTGAGAGGCGCACCGCATTGCGGCTGTCGTCGGCTCACGCCAGGTCTCTGATGCAGGGCCGTAATTGCCACCCCGGTGCCCCAGGCCGACCATCGGCGTGGGCTCGCGCACAGCGCGCGCGATTGACCCGGAGGGATGCACCTTGTCGCCAAGGTCGAGGACGTGGGTCTCTCAGAACCCCACGCCTGCCGCGGCGGTTTGCGACAGATGCTGGCTCAACGGCCCAGGCCGCACGGCCGGACGAACAACCCGTCGATCAGATGCTGGCGGGCGGAACGGGTATAACGCCCGCGACGGCTGTTGCGAACGAGAAGTTCGCCGGGCCACATGTCTAAGCGGGGGCGTTCCATTTCAGGTCTGGATCCAGCGGGAACACCGGCCGCCGCACCTTGCGGAACCTGAGCTGGGCGTAATCCGAGGTGCACACACCGACGCCCGCGCACTCGACGATCTCGCGCGCGATCTTGCCCAGGTCGGCGCGCCAGTGCACGCGACTCTTGATCGCGACGAACTGTTTGCGTGCCGGATCGATGCCGAGCACCTGCAGCATCTCCTGCGCCGTCGGCTCGATATGACGCGAGAGCAGCACGATCTGCACTCTGCCAGTGTCGAGCACGACGGTGCGTCCCATGTAGATCTGCAGGCCGGGCGTCAGCCCACCTCTCAGGCGGAAACGGCCGGCGGAAATCGTCTGCACGGTGCCGGTCACCGTCAGTGGTCTGCTGGCCACGGGAAGCTGCGGCATCGGCAGCTTGGCGCCGATCGACATGGTCACCGTCGCGCCGACGCCGGCGGCCACCGCCTGCTCCACCGCTTCCGGATCGTAGATCCCAAAGAACACCACGTCGTCGAGTTCCTGGCGGATGATCTCGCGCAGAGTATCCGTGGTGTCCATCGTGCCGCCACTGGCGCAGTTGTCGTAGTGATCCAGCAGCACGACCGGCAGCTGCCCGGGTGCGCCGAGTTGCTTGGCGCGGCGGACAGACGCATCCAGCGGCTCGACACGGAACACGAACTCGCGGCGCGCCTCCCAGGCGCGCGAGAGCAGCTCATCCACCATCGTCTGCGCGTCCGATGGGTTGTTATCGGTGATGACGACAGCAGACAGGCCGGCTTGCTCCACGTCGGCGTGCGGGAAGCCAACGAACAAACTGACGGCGACGGCACGGCCGGATGTTTCCCAGGCGGCGCAGAGCGCCTGTAGGTCCTTGTTGGGGAACTGGTGTGTGCCCTGCGCCATCACGTGCGGCAGCATCGGCGCGTTGTCCCAAGCCGCCGTGGGCTTCACCTCGCCACGCATGACCCGCAGCAGCGCACGGGCGCTGCGCTCGGCGGTCTGGCGCTGGTCGATGTGAGGATAGGTCTGATAGCCCGTGACGATCTGCGCGTGCCGCACCATTGGGTCGAACACATTGGCGTGCATATCGTAGGCGACGCAGAGCGGCGTGCGTGGATCGATAGCGCGGATGCGGCGGAGCAACTCGCCCTCGCCGTCGGCGAAACGGTCGGTGACCATCGCGCCGTGCAGATCGAGCCAGATTGCGTCGAAGCCACCTTGCTTCACTGAGTCGGTGATGAGATTCGCGATCGTTTCGTAGGCTTCGCCATCGACCGGACCGCTCGGCGGGGCGCTCGCGGTGACGGGGACCACCACGTCGGCGTGGTTCTCCTCCGCCACCGCGAGATAGCCGCCAATGCAGGTACCGGTGCCGCGGTAGAAGTCGATGGCGGCCTGACCTTGCAGAAGCATCGTGCCGTCACGGCAGAAGCGGTCGAGGCGCGTGGGGACGGGAGAGAAGGTGTTCGTCTCGTGCGAGAGGGTCGCGAGAAGGAGGCGCATCGGTGTTTCAAACCTCACGGCTGACATCGCTCGGCGGGCGAAGCTAATGCAAGGGCGCGAGGATGACTATGCGCGCACGATCGCCTCCGCCGCCGCGACCGCCCAGGCGTCCGAAGCCTGACGCTCCTGGCGGTGCATGCCAAATTCTGGTCCGTCGGTCCGCGCGAACCGCGCCAAGCTGCGGCACGAAGTACCGACGCAATCTCGCGTCCGGAATTACATCGCCGCTGCGCTCTGCGCAGCGTCGGTCAGCCCGCCGTACTGTGGTCCAGTACCATCGCCTTGCCGTGCGTCTCGACGCCCAGGAACAGGAACGACAATCCTACTAACGCCATGCAAAACGCGAGGAACAAGAACGCGGGGAACACCGCCGACTCAGTTTGCGCCGGAGAGACCAGGTGGCTGGTGCCGGCGATCAGGGCCAGACTCAATGGGCCGATAATCTTGCCTACGCCATTCGCTGTCTGACCGAGTCCCGACGACCGCGCGCCCAAATTCACGCCGTAGCTTTCCACCGTATAGGGCGCAAGGTTGGAAAACCCACCCTCGATGCAGAACGTCGAGCAACACAGCAGCACGACCATGAGTGGCACTCCGCCAACGAACGCCGCGCTATAGTAGCCCGCGAGCGCCAGCGCGACGGTTCCGCCGAGGCCCCAGATGATGCCCAGCAACCGCCGGCCGATCAGCGGCGCCAGCAGGGTCACGACGATTTTTCCGGTCACGCCGGCGGCGGAGACGAGCACGAAATACGCCGCCGCCTTCGGCACTGGCACGCCGAGCAGCAGTGCGACGATGGTCGGCCCCCATAGGTAGACGCCATAGGCCGCAGTAGACGACCCTCCCCAGATCAGCAGCGTTTCCCAGAACATGCGCGGTTGCGACCACAGGTCCAGCAGGTTGCCGCGCGGCTGCATCACCGGCCGCGCGGTCGGCAGCGGCACCTCGTCGAGCGGCAGGCCGAGATGGCGGGCAACCTCGTTGCGTGCCTCTATGAAGCGGCCCTTGGCGGTCAGCCAGCGCACCGATTCAGGTGTGAACAACCATACAAGGATGCCGATGATCAGCGCGACGAAACCGAGCAGCGCGACGCGGCGCCAGCCGTACGGTCCCATGATCGCGGCCGAGATCACCGGCGCGAGGAAGCCGCCGGCGGATGCGAACACCACATAAAAGCTAGTTGCAAACGTTCGGTGCCGCGTCGGTGTCAGTTCAACAACGACGGTGAGCGATGGTGTCACTGCCGCGGCCAGACCGAGGCCGACGACGAAGCGGAGAATGGCGAACAGCAGCCACGAGCCGTCAGGAATGAAGGCGATCAGACCGGCGCTGATCGCACAAATAAATGTGCCGATCACGATCTGCTGCTTCCGGCCCCAGGCATCGGCGAACGCGCCGAACACGATCGCACCGACGATCGCACCGACGCCGCCGCTGTAGAGGATCACCGCGGACTCCCCATAGGTCAGGTGCCACTCGCGTGCCACCGCAGCAAGCAAGTAGCCGACGACCAGAAAGTCGAAAAAATCGAACACGAAGACGGCCGACATCAGGATAAAAATGAGCCAGTAGCGGGCGTTCAGCGGCGCGTCATCGAACAGCGCCAGAAGGTCGTCGGACGTCTGGTTCATGCAGTTCTCCCTGGGGTCCGCTGTTTGCCCGTGCGGACCTGATTTTCGTTGGTAGGGCCGACACCAGCCGGTCGAGCGGCGTCGGTCAGGCGCGACGGCCGAGGTCACCAGGCTAAGCCGTTAGCCGATGCGCGGGCCAGGGTCTTTGCTCCGGATTTATGATTGTGATGAAGCTTCCGACCCTTACCAGCCAGGAATTCCGATCGGCGGGCATTCTCGCTGCTCGAGATTCCCCGGCTGAGCGGGTGCGCCGGCTCGCGCGCAATGGGCGGCGCGTGGACCATCTGGAATCGCGGTAGGTCGGCACACTGAACCGCGATACGCCACCCTATTCAACGGCCGACGGACTGTTCGCTCGGTCTCGAGCAACCGCTGCACGACAAGTGCGTGGACCACGCGGTAATCTGACCGCAGGCGTCATCCGTCGCGGCGAGTCGGGACGGCACTTTCAGGCAACAACTTCCTCGGCCGCTGTCGCCTGGTTCGTCCCCGCCTGGAGGAAGGCGCGGATGTTGCGGATCGCCTGGCGCAGACGCTGCGTGTTCTCGACCAGGGCAATGCGCACGAAGCCCTCGCCATGCTCGCCGAATCCAAGCCCAGGCGACACGGCGACCTTAGCCCGTGCCAGCAGCAGCTTGGAAAATTCGACGCTGCCGAGCGAGACGAACCCCGGCGGCACCGGCGCCCAGGCGAACATCGACCCTTCCGGAGACGGCACATCCCACCCGGCCGACGCGAGCCCGCGGATCAGCACATCCCGCCGCTCTTTGTACATCGTGCGCATCTGCTCGACGCAGTCCTGCGGTCCGTTGAGCGCCGCGACCGCAGCGACCTGGATCGGCGTGAACGCACCGTAGTCGAGATACGACTTCATCCGCGTCAGCGC
>JASHQG010000413.1 GCA_030037665.1 Acetobacteraceae bacterium | reverse complement strand
CTCGCGATCAGCCCGCCGAAGGGGCTGCCGGCAGCCCAGGCTGGGTCGGTGTGCATCGCCTGCGGATCGTAGCGGCTGGCGAACTCGATGATCTCCGATTCTGTGAGGCAGAAACCACCGAGATCGTAGACGGCGCCGATGCGGTAGTCCTCGAAACGGCGGAGATGGGCAGGTGGCAGGGTATCGGTCATCAGGTGATTCCGGTCTGTTCGTTCCACTGGCTGGGGTTGAGTTCAACGCACCGGCCCGGAGGGTTGTCAGCGGGCCCTCAGCCGCAGATGCATCGAACTAAGCCCCGATGAGACCCCGTGGTCGGCACGTCCATGCCAGCCGTCGGGTCGCAGAAGCAATGTTAATTTGTCAGCATCCGTGGCTGAAAGCGTCTTCGCCGCGAACTCTGCGTCCCCTGCGACCTCTTCGCTCGATCGTTCACGTCGCAATCTTCACATACTCAAAGTCGCCGGGCTTGTTGTCGATGCCGGCGCGCGGGGGGGCAATCCAGTTGGAGTACGAACCGGGCTCCCGCATGGGACGCATCAGGCTTTGCACGAAGCGGTAATCGTCGGCGGTCGGCAGCATCTCCGCCTTGCGCGCCTGCCACGTCGCATCGTCCGACAGCCGCCCGTCGGTATCGGCGTGAACCGCAGCGAACTCGCCGATCCGACGGTTGAACGCGACATGCGGCAGACGGATGCGGAATTCGATGCCGGCCCGTTCCAGCACACGGTTCCAGCGCGCGATGCCGGCTTCGGTGTCGGCGACGAAATCGTCGCGCAGCCGCATATTCAGCGACGACAGCGCCGGCACCTCTTCCTTCACCACCGCCCCGTCCTTCAGCCGCAGCACCGGATAGGTGTCGTGTAGCAACCGATGGTCGTCGGTCAGCCTGTCTTCGTGATAGCGGCCCTTCAGACCGGCGTTGAACACGTTCGCTGCATTGGTGCTGATTTCAGAGCCGAACAAGTCGAGCGTCAGCGAGAAATGCAGATTGGCTTTTTTCTGGATGGTCGGCAGATCGATCACGCCAAGCGTGCGGACGCGTTCCACATCGGTCGGGTCGTCGATGCCGGCCTCGCGCATTGCCTCGCAGGTGCGCTGGATGATGCGCTGAATGCCGGTCTCGCCGACGAACATGTGGTGCGCTTCCTCGGTCAGCATGAATCGGCAGGTACGGCTGAGTGGATCGAAACCGGACTGCGCCAGCGCGTGCAATTGCATCTTGCCGTCGCGGTCGGTGAAAAAGGTGAACATGAAGAAGCTGAGCCAGTCCGGGGTGCGTTCATTGAACGCGCCGAGCATACGCGGTGTGTCGGGGTCGCCGGAGTGGCGGCGCAGCAGTTCTTCGGATTCCTCACGGCCGTCGCGGCCGAAGTATTTCTGCAGCAGATAAACCATGGCCCAGAGATGGCGGCCTTCCTCGACATTCACCTGGAACAGGTTGCGCAGGTCGTATTGGGAGGGCGCGGTGGCACCGAGATGGCGCTGCTGTTCGACGCTCGCAGGTTCGGTGTCGCCCTGGATCACCAGGAGGCGGCGCAGCATGGCGCGGTATTCGCCGGGGACTTCCTGCCAGGCGGGTTCCCCCTTATGTGCGCCGAACGGGATCGTACGGCCTTCTGATTTGGGCGCAAGCAGAACGCCCCAGCGATACTCGGGCATTTTCACGTAGCCGAAGCGCGCCCAGCCTTCCGCACCGACGCCGACCGCGGTCCGGAGATAGACGAGAGCATCCTGGAAACCTTCCGGTCCCATGGTCCGCCACCAGTCGAGATAGCCGGGGTACCAGGTCTCCAGCGCACGGCGGACGCGGGCATCGTCATTGAGCCCGACGTTGTTGGGGATCAGGCCGTCGTAATCGACCGTCGTGGCGTCGGACATTGGCGAATCTCCTCGCACTACCCGTGATGGTCACGCCCGGTCCGACCACGACGGGGAATCACGTCATACGCGCTCCGGATCGAACTCCGGCCGCAGGCCGGTGCCGTAGCGTTTCAGCGCGCCGGCGTCGCCGATGGCATTCTTACGCTGGAACACCCAGTTCTGCCACGCCGTCAAGCGGCCAAAGATGCGCGTTTCCATGGTTTCCGGGCCGGCGAAGCGCAGGTTGGCCTCCATGGCGGTCAGCGCGTCAGGTGAGAACGATGCACGCTCTTCCAGCAGCATTCGCACTTCATCGTCCCAGTCGATCTCGTCCAACGCCGCGGTCACAAGGCCAAGCTGCTCCGCTGCTGCGGCGTCCAGCGACTCACCGATGCGTTCACGCGCCGCATCGACGCCAGCCGGTTCGCCGAGAAACCGGGTTGCCAGCCGTGTCAGCCCGTTGCTCATCGGGTAGGCGCCGAAATTCAGCGGCGAGAGATGCAGCGTCGCGGCGCGGTTTTCGCCGTCGCCTGTGCCCAACAACATCATCGCGCGGTCGGCGGCGAATACCAACTCAGCAAGCGAGCCGGCAAAGCAGCTTCCCGGTCCGATCAGCGCGATGACGCTGCGCGAGGTCAGATCCAGACGCTTGAACACCAATTTCAGCAGCAGGCGGATTTCGCGCACGAGCCAGTCATTGCGTTCGGCCTCCAGCATGGCGTCGGCCGCCAGAACCGCCTTGGGATCGCCCTCGGACCGCAGCACCAGCACGCCGAGATCGGGCTCGTTCAGCCGCAAATGCAGGATCGCGTCGTCCAGCTCCCGCGCCAGCGCCAGCGGCCAGAACGAGGCGCCGGCTCTGTGGACGTCGGCGAGTTCGGTCGGTAGCTGGTCGGGGACACGCAGCGTGATGGTCGCACGATGTTGCGTGTGCTCGAGCGCGACCTCGACGTGGTTATAACGGATCCCGTCGTCCGTCAGGGTGCGTTCGAGTGGCGTCAGCACGATGCCCTTCGCGACCGGCCGGTCGGATTGCGCTGCCATCGCCAGGGCGCGTTCGCGCAGCTTCGCCTCCCAGGCGCTGGGCGGCACGAGTTCATCCACCAGGCGCCATTGCACCGCGCGGCGGCCGCGCACCCCTTCCTCGGTGCAGCAGAATAGGTCTGCGAGGTCGCGCCGCACCTTGCGTTTGTCGGTCAGCCGCGTCAGGCCGCCGGTCGCGGGCAGGACAGCGAGCAGGGGCATCTCCGGCAGCGCGACGCCGGAGCGGCGGTCGTCGATCAGCATGATCCAATCGGCTGCCATCGCGAGTTCATAACCGCCGCCAGCAGCGCTGCCACTGATCGCGGCGAGATAGCGCTGGCCGGAGTTTGCGCCGGCGTCCTCCATGGCGATGCGAGTTTCGTTGGTGAACTTGCAGAAATTGACTTTGTGGCCGTGCGAAGCCTGCGCCAGCATGCGAATATTGGCGCCGGCACAGAACACGTTCGGTTTGCCAGAGCGCAGGATCACGACGCGTACATTCGGATGTTCGAAGCGCAGGCGCTGCACCGCATCGGCCAGTTCGATGTCGACGCCGAGGTCGTAGGAGTTAAGCTTCAGTTCGGTACCTGGAAACAGGCCGGCGCTGGCATCGACGTCCAACGTCAATGTGGCGATCGGGCCGTCGAAGCTCAGCTTCCAATGGCGATAGCGCGATGGGTCGGTGCGGAAGTCGATCATGGGCGCAAGCTTCCATCTCTCATTGCAAGACCGCTCGGGTTTCGCAATGCCAGGTGTTGGATGAATTGTGCGATCCGGCCGATCGTGTCGTCCTTAGCATCCAGATGCGGCGAATGATGGGCGCCTTTGATGAATGCGATCTCGCATGGCGCACGCGCCAGGCGTTGCAGTGTCAGCAGCTGCTCGTTGCTGCCGTAAGGGTCGACCGCGCCTTGCAGTCCCAGAATCGGCACCTCGATCTCAGGGACGCAGTCGGTGATGTCGAAGTTGCGGAACCCCGGGTTCAGCCACGAATTGCACCAGCCGTAAAAAGCCATGTCCGGATGGCGGTGATAGCGCGCCAATCGGTCGCGCAGCGGACCCTCCCGGTACTCGCTTCGGATCTTGGCGATGCTGGCGATGTTCGAATCCTCCACGAAGAAATGTGCCGCCAGCAGCACCACGCCGCGCAGCCGTCGATCACGCGTTGTACCGGCATAAATCGCTGCGATGGACGCGCCATCGGAATGGCCGACCAGCACCGCGTCGCGGATGTCGGCTTCATCCAGCACGCGCGGCAGGATGTCGCGAGCCTCGTCCGCCATGTAGGTCAGCTTCCAGGGCAGTGCCTTCGGATCGGACCGGCCATAGCCGAACCGCGAATACGCGAAGATACCGCAGCCGGTCGCCTCGGCCAGCCGCTCCGGCACGTCCCGCCACAGTGCGACGCAGCCGAGTCCTTCGTGCAACAGCACGAGCGTGGGCGCTTCGGTCGGGGAGGGGCCCCACCACTTAGTTTCCAGATAACTGGAGGCGATCTGCACGCAATTACCTGCCCAATGTCATGCGGGGCATTCTGGCGGAGAACACCACCCGAGTCATGGCTGCCGTGAATTGCCGCTTACGT
>JASHQG010000412.1 GCA_030037665.1 Acetobacteraceae bacterium | reverse complement strand
GACGTCTATGGGCAGTTGGGACTCGTGCTGCTGATCGGTCTGGCGGCTAAGAACGCGATTCTCATTGTGGAATTTGCGAAAGACCGGCTCGAGCGCGGTGGCGCCACCGTCTACTCGGCGGCCGAAGAGGGCGCTCGAACGCGCTACCGCCCGGTGATGATGACGGCGTTGGCCTTTATCGTTGGCGTGATCCCGCTGGTCATTGCGACCGGTGCCGGGGCCGGCGCCCGGACGTCAATTGGCACCGCGGTGTTTGGTGGTATGGCGCTTGCCAGCTTCATCGGGGTCTTGTTCGTGCCGCCGCTGTTTGTTCTCTGTGAACTCCTGCAGGAACGTCTGGGGCGGATTGTCAGACGACGAAATCGACAGCCGGCCGAAATCGGAGAACCATACTCCCGGCCGGCCGGGCACAGAGAAGAGGTGTGATGCTGCGCAAGCCGCACATCACGCAGATGGCGGGCTCGCACCCACGTTCATGTTGGTCTTCGCTGATGCGCAGCTTGCCCAAGGGCAGGGATCGCGTCAGCGTGGTCGTGCTCGTCTGCAACATCGAGCGTGGTCAACCTCGTGGCATCCCACGCGCTGATTGGGGCGGCTGAACGCGGTGGTTGGCCCATAGGCGTGACCGTCGGGACAACACCGGTTGGTGCCGGCCAAGCAAGTCCTGCAACATGTGCGCGATGGTTGTGGCGATGCGGTGCGCTATGCTAGAATTCTTAATACCTGCAGCGTGCGGGGTCATGATGAGACGTTCCCGGGTGCGACTCGTCGTGCTGACCACGGTCGGCCTTCTTGCCGTCGTTTCGCTGTTTCTTTCTGGTGGTCCCGTTGCGTTCGTTCATACCGCGCACGCGCAGTCGCGGGTGGGCGCGCTGATCGATCGGCTGTTTGGACGCGGACTGCCAGCCGGCATCGTGAAGTCCAACGGCCGGATCGAGGCAACGCAGGTCGACGTCGCACCAAAATATGCCGGACGATTGTCCGAGGTTTCGGTCGAGGAGGGCGATAACGTCACCGCGGGTCAAGTGGTCGCTCAAGTCTCGTCGCCGGAATACGAGGCTCAGCTCCGTGGTGCCCAGTCGGAGGTGCTGCGCGCGCAGCAGGCGAAAGCAGAGGCAGAGGCGCTGATCGCGCAGCGTAACAGCGACGTGCAACTTGCAGGGGTCGAGCTGCATCGCACCGAGGAACTGGTCAAAAACGGTCACGCGACACGCCAATCCCTCGATCAGCGCCGCGCCACCCAGACGGCCGCCATGGCATCGCTGCGGGCGGCGGTGGCGCAGCACCAGCAGGCGATTTTTGCGGGCAAGACCGCCGAGACCGAAGTGGAGCGGCTGAAATCGATTCTAACAGACCTGCAGTTGCATGCTCCACGAGCCGGTCGGGTGTTGTACAAGCTGAGGCGAGCAGGCGAGGTTGTCACCGCGGGCACACCGGTGCTGACAATCCTGGATCTGCAGGACGTCTATATGACGATCTTCCTGACCGCCGCCGATGCCGGGAGGCTGAAACTGGGCGGTGAGGCGCGCGTGGTCCTGGATCCGGTGCCCCAATATGTCATACCGGCAACGGTCAGTTTCGTGGCGCCCGAGGCGCAGTTCACACCGAAGACTGTCGAGACCCAAGAGGAGCGCGAGAAGCTCGTGTTTCGGGTCAAGCTGCGGATCGATCCGGATGTACTGAAGACGCACGAGGGCGTCGTTAAGGCCGGCGTGCGCGGCATGGGTTTTGTCCGCACGAATTCCTCGGTGCCATGGCCTGGCAATCTGCAGGTGAAACTTCCGCAATGACCGGCAATGCCGTCGTCACGGTCGGGCATGTCACCCATCGCTACGGGAAGCGCACGGCGCTCGACGACGTCAGCCTGGAAGTACCTGCCCGCCGTATGGCCGGGCTGATAGGCCCCGATGGCGTGGGCAAGTCGACTCTGCTCGGGTTGATTGCGGGAGTGCGCGCGATCCAGCAGGGAACGGTGCACGCATTCGGCGGCGAGATGAGCGACGCCGCCCAGCGTGCCGCGAATCGCGGGCGCATCGCCTACATGCCACAGGGTCTCGGGCGAAATCTCTATCCGACATTGAGCGTGCTTGAAAACATCGAGTTCTTTGGCCGCCTGTTCGGTCAATCCGGTGCCACGCGCGACGCGCGCATCGACGAGTTGTTGCGTGCGACCGACATGAGCGCGTTCCGCGGCCGGCCCGCGGGTAAATTGTCCGGTGGCATGAAGCAGAAACTGAGCCTGTGCTGCGCACTCATGAATGATCCGGACCTGCTGATCCTGGATGAGCCGACCACCGGGGTCGATCCATTGTCCCGCCGGCAGTTTTGGGACTTGATCAACACGATCCGGACGCGCCGCCCGCAGATGAGCGTCATCGTCGCCACCGCATATATGGACGAGGCCGATCGTTTTGCCTGGCTCGCGGCCATCGATGATGGCCATGTCATCGCGACGGGCAGTCCCGACGAGATACGGCACCAGACGGGCGCCGCGACGCTGGAGGAAGCCTTTATTGACCTGCTGCCGCCCGAGAAGCGTGCCATGCACAAGGACGTCGTCGTCCGACCCCGTCCGGTCTCACAGGATGATGTTCCCGCCATCGAGGCGGAGGGCCTGACGCGCCGGTTCGGTGCATTTGTCGCGGTCGATCATGTCAGCTTCCGCATCGGGCGCGGGGAGATCTTCGGATTTCTGGGATCGAACGGCTGCGGCAAGTCGACCACCATGAAGATGCTGACCGGGCTGCTGCCGGTGAGCGAGGGTTGGGCGAAGCTGTTCGGTCGGCCGGCGGTGGGCGGCGATATGCAGGCGCGGCGCAATGTTGGTTACATGTCGCAAGCCTTCTCACTGTACGGCGAGCTGACCGTCCGGCAAAATCTCAGGCTTCATGCCGAGCTCTACCACCTGCCAGTGGCGGAACGCGACGGACGCGTGCAGGAGCTACTGCGGCGGTTCGATTTGCAGGACGCAGCCGACACGCGGCCGGACAGCCTGCCGCTCGGTATCCGCCAGCGTCTGCAGCTCGCCGTTGCCGTGCTGCACAATCCACCGCTGCTCATTCTGGACGAGCCCACCTCCGGGGTCGATCCGGTTGCACGCGATTCGTTCTGGCGCACCTTGATCGATCTGTCGCGCGACGATGGCGTGACAATCTTCCTCTCGACCCACTTTATGAACGAAGCACAGCGCTGCGACCGTATTTCTTTGATGCATGCGGGCCGCGTGCTCGCTGTTGGCGCACCAGATGAGCTGGCTCAGGGCCGTGGATCCGCCTCTCTCGAGGATGCCTTTGTCGGCTATCTCGCCGATGCGGCCGGGATCACGCTCACTGCGCCGGTGGCCCCACCTTCGGACGATGCACCAGCCGGGCCTGCCACCGGCAGTGCCCGCCCGCGCGGTTTCGATCCTGGACGGCTGTGGGCCTGCGCCCGGCGCGAGGCGATAGAACTCCTGCGCGATCCCATACGCCTGACCTTCGCCG
>JASHQG010000411.1 GCA_030037665.1 Acetobacteraceae bacterium | reverse complement strand
TCGTGCGGCGCGCCTGTCACGCGGAGGGTCTCCAATCCGTCGTAGCGGCCAATGCCGTACTCCTGATGCACGACAAGGTCGCCCTCGGCGATTTCGGTGGCCTCGGCGATGAACTGATCGGCGCGCTTGCGGCGCCGCGGCGGCCGGCTGATGCGCTCGCCGAGGAGGTCCTGTTCGCCGACCAGGGCGAGACGCTGGGCCACGAATCCGCGCTCGAGCCCCAGCGTAACCAGCGACACAGAGCCCGCCGGCTTGCGCCGTACTGCCGCCCAGCTCTCTTCCTGCACCACGTCCTTGAAGCCATGCTCGCGCAGCAGGTTCGCGAGACGCTCGCGCGAGCCCCGGGTCCAGGCGGCAACGACGATGCGGCGGCCCTCGCTGGTCCAACGGCCGGCCTGCGCGCGGAGCTGGTCGAACACGTTGACGCCGGGTCCGCCGCCGGATTGGGCGAACACGGGGCCCGGGCGACCGCCGCCGTCCACGCCCGCGGCTCCGACCGGCATGGCGAAGGGACTGAACGCCAACAGCGGGCCGAACGCGAGCATCTCGTCCCAGTCGTTGCGGTCGAGGTAGAGCCGGTCAGGCGGCAGGGGGCGATACGGTACCTCGCCGTCGCGTGGGACGCTGCGGCGGGCGGCGTAGTGGTCGGCGATCATCTCCAGGCGGGCAGCCAGGACACCCTCGGTCTGGTGGTCCAGGCTGACCGAGACGTCCGGCAGGTAGTCGAGCAGGTTTTCCATCGTGGGATGGAACAGAGGCAGCCAGTGCTCCATGCCGGGATGACGGCGGCCGTCGGAAATGGACTGGTAGATCGGGTCGTCCGCTGCCTGCGGGCCGAACAGGTCGCGCCACGCAGTGCGGAAGCGGGCGATGGCGTCCTTGTCGAGCGGCACCTCGGAAACGGGGCGCAGAGTCAGACGCTCTCGGCGGTCCTCGCTGCGCTGGGTGTTGGGGTCGAAGACGCGAATCGATTCGATCGAATCGCCAAACAAATCAAGCCGAACCGGATCAGCCTCGCCGGCCGGGAAGATGTCGATGATGCCGCCGCGCATGGCGTATTCGCCCGGCTCCATGACCGTGCCGGCGCGACCGTAGCCGTTGGATTCGAGGAACTGCGCCAACTTTTCCGGCCGAATCGCGCCGTTCACGCGGAGCTCCATGCTGGCGCCCGCAAAGGCGGCACGCGGCGGGACGCGCTGGACCAGCGCGTTGACCGTGGTCAGGACGATGCGAGGATTGGTCGGCTTGTCGAGCAGGCAACCCAGCGTGGCGATGCGTTCGCTGACGAGCGCCGGGTTGGGAGAGACCCGGTCGTAGGGCAGGCAGTCCCAGGCGGGGAAGCGGAGGATCTCGGCTTCCGGCATAACGAAAGCGAGCGCCTCGGCCAGCCGGGCCATGCGAGCGTCGTCACGCGCGACATGCAGAATCGGGCCGCCGTATTCGCGGCGGCGTTGGGCCAGGAGGAACGCGTCCCAGCCTTCAGGCGCAGCCCAAACCTGGATCGGAGCGGTCATAGCGTGGCGGCGACGGTTATCATCGGGCCCAGTTGGGGAAACCTCTCGAAACGGGCAAGCCCCGATTGCGCACGGATGGGTTGGTCGGACGTGTGGGGCGGCGAGTCACGACGCCGACCCGGGCCGCGGCATGGCTGCATCGAGGACATACGCGCGGATTCGGCGCAACATTGAGGGGACGTCGTCGGGAATCGGACGCCGGCCGGTGAGCCAGTCCGCCAGGTCGGTGTCGGGCAGGTCGAGGAGCGCCTCCATCGCATCGACGTCTTCCGCACCGAAGGCGGCGAGATGGGCGCGGACAAAGCCGCCGATCATCAGGTCATTCTCATGCGTGCCGCGGTGGGTGGCGCGGAAAAGCAGGCGGCGGCGGCGGGTGTCGAGGACGTCGGAGTCTGGGGCGGGCATGGCTGTCGGGTGGGTTCATAGAACCCGCGGGCGAGGCGGCCAAGCACCGATCAACGTGGCCTCACGGCAGGGCGCGATCACACGTGCGAATGTGCGCCCCTCCGAGCCATCGCCCGCAACGCGGAGGCGGTGCCGGATGTCGCGCAAGGTGGCATCGATCACTTGTCCGACCTGAAGGTCCGCTTCGAGCAAAGCCGCGAGCGGATCGACCCGCGGCGGGCAACGCCGAAGGAGAGGCCGGTCGCCCCGCCAGTGGGCTGAGGCCGGCTTTCTGACCTTCCCATGAGAGGCACTGATCATGTCCGGCAAGCCGTCGTAGCCGGGGCCCCGCACCCCGAACCAGGTGGATCACGAGGATGTCCACGAGGCTCTGGTCTTCGTGATCGCCATCGAACCAGCTCCGGATAACGACGATGACGACATCGACACCCGCGAGGACTACGAGGCGTACATGGCGGTGTTGAAGTGAGATATCGACCATGCCGTGGATACCTTGCGCCGGTTCGCGCAGCTGCGGCAGCCCGACACGCTCCAGGAGATGCAGGAAGAGTGGTACGGCTGCACAGAGGACGACCGTTGTCTCGCTTTGCCGGAGATTCCTGCCGTCGCAACGTCTGCGCTGCATGACGGCTGGGATGGCGGCGGAGAAGCCGACAGCTCACCGGTTCGCAGCCGGCCTACCGAGGCTCGACGCGCCGAACTTCGAGCGGGCCGGTGAAATGGCCCTCAGCCATTCGGCGCCATTGTGGCCAATGACGCGGATGCGGCTAAAATGCGGACATTCAGCCAGCAGAGATTTCCTTGTTATGGCACACCGCTGACGCGAATCACCGAAACGCCGGGATGACTTTGGACGTGAACAGCTCCAGATGCTTTTGCGCCCAGCGCGGCGGCAGTCCGGGCGGCAGCGTCCACGAATAGAAATGTGTCAGCGGGACCACATCCGCGAAACTGCGGATCATGCTGATCGCCGTGTTGGGATCGACGACCTGAAGAAGACCGCTTTTCCGCAGGGCTTCCCGATCGCTCAGATGCGGGGCAAGGGGCTGCAATCCGGCCGCCGATAGCCATACCGAGTAATTGTTCGCCTGATAGATGATGTGGTCGGCAGCTTCGGCGAAGGTCTTTTCGGGATCGTCGGAAACGATCAGGCACCAGAAGCCGCTTGCGAAGCGAATATGGTTCGTCGACCGACCTGCCTCCCGCAAGCCGGCGACATAGCTGTCGTAGACCGCGCGGTTTGCACCCGGGACAGTGAACCCGTCGCCAAAGCGGACCGCGCGGCGCAGCGCCGCGGACGTGAACCCGCCAAGCCAGATAGGCGGATGCGGTTTCTGGATCGGCGCAGGCGTTACCCTGACATTCCGGAAATCGAAAAACTCACTCTTGAAACTGACAGTCTCGCCGGCAAGCGCGCGCCGGATGATCTCGAGAGCCTGGTCGGTACGCCTGCCGCGCTCCTTGGAGGACACGCCGAAGCCTTCGAACTCCTCCCCTTTAAAGCCGATACCCACGCCAAGCTCAAAGCGGCCGCTCGAAATGATGTCGACAGTCGCGATATCCTCGGCAAGACGGATGGGATTGTGAAACGGCATCAGCAGCACGCCCGAAGCGATACGGATGCGGTTAGTACGGGCCGCAATAGCCGCGGCCACGGGGAGGATCGAGGGGAGATACCCATCGTCGATGAAGTGATGCTCGGACAGCCAGATGTCGTCGAAGCCGTTCTTTTCGCCCCAGACGATCTGGTCGAGGATTTCGCGGTAGAGGTGGTCGGCGGGTTGATGCCATTGCTCCGGGTTGCGGAAGTCGTACCAAAGTCCAAAGCGTATCTTTCCGTTGCTCATGTCGTGCCTCTGCTGACGATCACCGTGCTGAGACCGCACGGTCAGATTTGAGCCGCACCGCCGTCCACGAAGAGTTCGGCGCCGGTGATGTATGCGCTGTCGTCGGAAGCGAGGAACACCGCCGCCTTGCCGAGATCATCCGGCACACCCAGCCGCCCGAGCGGTACGGAAGCAGCCGCCGCCGCCTTGACGTCGTCGGTCATGAACGGGGCAAGACCAGGGGTGTCGGTGTAGCCGGGGCTCAGCACGTTGATGCGGATGTCCCGCCCTTTGAGATCGACGATCCAGGTGCGGGCAAATGACCGCACGGCCGCTTTTGTCGCGTTATAGACCGAGCAGGCGGCGAAGCCCTTGATCGACACCATCGAGCCCGTCAGGATGACCGACGAACCCCTGGTGAGCAGCGGCAGAGCTTTTTGCACCGTGAAGAGCAGACCGCGGACGTTGACGTTGAACGTGTTGTCGAAGTGCTCTTCGGTGATCTCACCGAATGCACCGATCTCATAGAACCCGGCATTTGCCGCCAGCACGTCGATGTGTCCGACCTGCGCCTGGATCTGCGCGAAAATACGATCGAGATCAGTGAGGTCCGACACGTCGCCCTGAAGCGCTGTCGCACGGTCGCCGATCGCGCTGACGGCCTTGTCGAGTTCCGTCGGGCGGCGACCGGTAATGAATACACGCGCCCCTTCCTCGGCGAATCGCTTGGCAATGCCGAGACCAATGCCGGCGCTGCCGCCGGTGACCAGAGCCACTTTGTTTGCGAGCCTGCCGTTCATCGTGAGCTACTCCTGCATTGGCTTTGCACACGTCGCGGCAACCACGAATGTGCGGTCGGTAACGATGCCCTAACGCGGTGGCATGTTTCCCAAGAGCGGTCCGAGCCCCTCGGCCATCGTCAAATGCGCGATGACAGCATCGCGCAGCCGCTGGTACGGGAGTCCCGCCAGCATCGCGGTTTGCACGGCGGCCATGACTTCGCCGGCCTCCGAGCCGATCATCGTGAAGCCGAGGATGCGGTCATCGGGGCCAACAAGCGCCTTCATGAAGCCCAGCGTTTCGTCGGTCGCTTCGGCGCGTAGCACATTACTTATCGGGAACCGCGCGACACGCACCGCCAAGCCCTGGGCGTGTGCCTCGCTTTCGCTGAGCCCGACATGCGCGAGCGGCGGGTCGGTGAACATGCAATAGGGTACGAGGCGATCACTTGTGCTGCGATTGCCGCCAACGAGGTTGTCGCGAATGATCCGGAAATCGTCGACCGATGCGTGGGTGAATTGCGGGCTGCCCGCGCATTCGCCGAGCGCCCAGACATTGGGTGCGGTCGTCTCCAGTCGCTCGTTGACGCGGATATAGCCGCGTTCGTCCAATTGGATCCCGGCATGTTCGAGCCCGATGTCGTCCGTATTGGGAACGCGGCCCGTCGCGACCAGGATGTCGCTGGCTTCGATCGTCTCCTCGCCGAAAGGCGTACGCAGGCTGACACAGACGGCTTCACCGGAGCGGCCTCGCACCCCGATCACGTCCGCTGACAGCACGAAGCGGATGCTTCCGGCACTGAGGATCCGCTGTATCTCGTCGGCGACGTCAGGATCTTCGCGGGTCATGATCCGCGGCCCCGAGTCAATGACGGTCACCCGGCTGCCGAACCGGCGATACGCCTGGGCCATCTCGAGCCCGACATAACCGCCGCCAAGTACGATTATGTGCGAAGGCAGGTAATCGAGTTCTAGCGCCTCGAGATGGGTGAGCGGCCGGGCCTCCTTGAGGCCGGGAATGTCTGGCACGGCCGCGTGCGAACCGGTATTGAGGAAAACATTGGTGCCTCTCAGCACGCGCGCTCCGCCGTCATTGAGGTGAACCTCGATCGTCCGCGGCGCGACAAAGCGTCCGCTGCCCATGATCAGCTCCGCACCGGTCGTCCGAAAATTCTGTAGATGCAGCTCGATCTCGCGGTTGACCATGTCTGCTTTGCGTTGTCGCACGGCCGCCATATCGGTTTCGACGGGACCGGCAACGATGCCGAACTGCCCGGCGTGATGCGCCAGATAGGCGACGCGGGCAGCCCAGACCTCGTTCTTGCTCGGCATGCAGGCGATGTTGGGACAAGAACCACCAATCCAGCGGCGCTCGATCACCGCCGTGCGCTTTCCCGACCGCGCCATATGCCAGGCAAGCAGCTTGCCGCCCTGGCCACTTCCGAGGATGAGGATGTCGACCTGTTCCAAAGACATTGCGGACCTCAACGACATGAGTTGCGCGGGTGGCTTCGGGTGTGGCTCAGCTTGCCAAGGCCGGAGGCGCGTAATGACCGCTGGACGTTCTGCCGCAGCAAGCCGAGCATGGTCAGTACACTGGCGCGCATTTCGGCAATTCGTCCGGACACGACTTGGCTTCCAGGCGCACCGTCGCAAACCGAGATATTGTTCTTTGCGAGAGGATTCATCGGATGTCCTTCCGCTCGGAGTTCCATTTGTTGGCCGCCTTCTTGGCGGTTGAGGCAACTGCCTTCGGCGTGCAGACCGCCCGCGTTGATGAGCCGCAACTTCCGGATGACGGGATTCGCCGAACGCGCGACCAGAGGCCGAAACCAGGCGACCAACTCCCGTAACATTCGGGGTTTCACCGGGGCCTCGGTGTCAATCGCACCAACCTTTACGGCCGCAAGGCTGACACGTCTGCATGGGGCGTTGTCGGACGTAGGGAACATGACGCGGCCGATGAGGTTCACGGGTGCTGTTCCTGATGCCCCGATAGTTGCGGGAGCGGCGGGCTTGTCACTACCCGTTGGCGCGGATTTATGGTTATGCCGACGCGGAATAGCCGCGGAGGCTTCACGGGTAGGCGATTTCCGTTGCGAGATGAGATCCTCGATCCAGCGGGAGAATGACGATGGATCGCCTTTCAGCCATGGAGACGTTTGTCCGCGTCGTCGATGCGGGCTCGTTTTCTGCCGCCGCGACGCAGCTGCGGGTCGGTCAGCCGGCGGTCTCCAAGATCCTCGCGCAGCTCGAAGACCGGCTCGGCGTGCGCCTGCTGCTGCGTTCGACGCGCGGCCTGACCCCGACGGAGGCGGGGCGGCAGTTTTACGAGCGCGCCAAGCGGGCGATCGAAGAGGTCGAGGAGGCTGAACTTGCGGCGCGTGGCGTTTCCGCGGCACTGACAGGCAGACTGCGGATTTCCGCGCCGGTGACATTCGCGCGGCTGCACGTCGTGCCGCGGTTGCCGACGTTCTTGGCCGAACATCCGGTCCTCGAGGTCGATTTGGTGCTTGAAGATCGAAATGTTGATTTGATCGAAGCCGGTATTGACGTGGCTCTGCGTCTTGGCCGCCAGCCGGACTCGGCACTCACCGCACGCAAGATCGCCGAATGCCGGGCTGTCGTTGTGGGTTCGCCGGGGTACCTCGATGCCATGGGCACGCCACGCACGCCGACCGACCTGGAGACGCACCAGGCAATCATTTACGACCAGCGCCAGGGTGGTGAGATTTGGACCTTTCGTCGGGGATCGGCGGAGATCGCCGTGACGGTGAACGGAAAGCTCCGCGTAAGCGCCGCCGAAGGCGTTCGGGAGGCCGTGTTTGCCGACCTCGGCCTCTCCGTCGGCGGGTCGGAATGGATGTTCACGCCCGAGCTGAAGTCGGGAGCGGTCCAGAACTTGCTGACCGACTGGTGCCTGCCGCGCGTGGAACTTTGGGCGCTGTTCCCGGCCGGACGACGGGCCAGTGCGAAAGCTCGCACGTTCGCGACATTCATGGAGCGACAGTTGGCGGCTAGCGCGGAAAGAAAATGAGCGCCTGGCCGTTGAGCCGCGGAAATTGCACGACGGCACCAAGACAGGTTCCTCCGGCGAAGTCGAACGCGACCACATCGTCCTGAGCGACGCAGTAGAGGTGACCATCGGGGCCGAAGCGCAGCCCGCGTGGCTTGCGAAACTCGGCCATTCCCTCGGCGGAGAACACCCGAACGAGTTGACCGCTTTCAGAGTCATATTCCCGCAGAGTGGTAACCGCGTTCGGCGCGCCGAACGGGCACTCGCTCGATACAATGACGTTGCCATTCGGCGCCACGATCAGGTCGAGCGGGCTGAGGTCCGGATCGTGCCCGACCAACAGGCTCGGACGCGCGCGATCGGCCGGAGCAAACGCGACGATCGCGTTGTCACCTTGCCCGTTCGGGCCGATGCCCGAGGCAAGGAACAGCCTGCCCGTGGCATCAAAGCCGAAGCCACGCGGAAAGGGGACGATCCCCGCGGGCAGCACATGTTCGCCGGGTGTCCGCAAATCAGGCGACAATGCCAGGATCGTTCGCGTGCTGCGCAGTCCGACGCAATACCGGCCATCCGGCCCAAAGACTCCTCCTCCGGGATCCAATCCGGCGATCACGCCGGTATCGCGCACGACTTTGCCCGCGGCATCGAGCGCGAGCACCCGATCGGCGCTGTTGAGGAACAACAGCCTCTGCTGCGGATCGGACGAGAGACCGCGAGGATCGGCGATCCGGCTATCTGCGCTAAAGACACCAAGGGGATCACCGTTGTGATCGAAAGCTAGCAGCACGCCGTATCCATTTCCGTTGGCACCGACGGCGCTCGTAACCAAGAGCGGCATGCAAAAGGCCCTTTGCTGAGTTGGCCACGGACGATCGTGGCTAGAGGTTTATCAGCCGGCGACGATTCTGAAACCGGCCTGTATGACTTTCACTTATTCCCTGCCGGAATGTCAGCCGCCGCCGAAGTTCTTGGTGTCACCCTCCTCCTTCGCCACCACGATGACCTCAGGATGGCCGTCCATCGGCTTAACGTAGTCATGCCCATTGAGTGTGCCGAACTTGCGGCAAAGCGTGAGATGCTGCTCGAGTATCATGTGCTGGTTCCGCAAGAAGGCCACGCAATCGTCCAGCAAAGCCTGGCGACACCCGAGATGAGCCGGTTGTTCCCCAGGTCACCACCAGATCGACGCCGTCGATCATTGCGCCGAGCGAACCGCTCACCGGCCAGACCGTGAGTCCCTCGTGCACGGACAGTTTGGCGTTTCTTCTGGCTCCCCAGGTTTGCTGGCTCAGCATGATTAGATCGTCAGTGGCTCGGCGAGCATCACTCGGTCCCCGATCTCGAGCCCCGCCGTGGCATGCGAGATCATGTATCTCATGATCAGCGGGAGCCAAATCAAAGGTCGGCTCAGTGGCGGTACCCGCAGCGATCATGGGCGCGACTGTCGCGATGCCTTCCTCAATGTGGGAAAAACCAGCGTGAAGTCAGGTATCGCTTTTTGAGATTATCTCGGCAGTCGCCTCGACAGTACAGGACAGCCAACCGTGCCGCCGCTGGCCGACCTCATCCGGTGCCGCGGATGCCCTGCATAAGGTCCGCGCCCGGGTTTCAGCCCCTCTTACGCCTAACACCTGGCTCGGGCGACGCATGGTCATCGCGGAACTCTACATCAAAGGGTGTGGCGCCGGCTAATTCAGACAGGAGAGACCAGATTCTCATCGGATCTAAAGAGATGGTCGGATCATTCAACAGTCGGTCGACCTCGCTGATTTTACCCATGTATTCGTCCTTCGTCACACAAACTCTCTCTGCCAGCAGTTTCCAAACATCATACGTGGCAATACCGAGTTTCCACTGCGAATTGGTTCTTGGTGACCTCGGCCGGTGATTGCGAAGGCGATGAGCAGGTATCAGATCCCCTTGCGTCCATCACCGGTTGGCTGACGTCGGCCATCGCGCTGGCCGCGCGGGCTTTTTTGAAAGCGCGGTGTACGCCAAGGGATGCACTGCCCCGAGAGCCGCGCGGGCCGGGCCCGTCTGCTTGAGAGCGAGCGGCCAGGTCCGGGTTCCATCCTTTGAGGATTGGCTCGGGCGATCTCGCCATGCGCGGACGGAGCACCAATGAGAATGCGGCCGACACGATCTCGGCCCCAAGTCTTCACGCTTGCGGCGACGAGCGTCGGGGCAAGAAACCGCCTAATCGTAGGAGTCCGCTGCCCAGGCGTCGCTTTGATTGCCGCCAGATTGCCAAACTCATGTCGCCAATATCTCACTCCAAACAGCAGTGCCGGCACCGTACT
>JASHQG010000410.1 GCA_030037665.1 Acetobacteraceae bacterium | reverse complement strand
GAACTTCTCGTATGCCGCGCTGCTGCCAGGCACCCAGTCCTTGGCGACGAACCTGAACGGTCCGGAGCCGATCGTCTCCTTGATTTGCTGCATCGGGTCGGTCTTGGCGATGTGCTCGGGCATAACGAACGGCTCGTTCGCCGCGGGCTTGGCGAGCGCGTCGATGAGCAACGGGAACGCCGACTTCAGTGCGATTTTGACGGTCTTGTCGTCTTGCGCGCCCCAGGTGTCGACAAATTTCGCCAGCGTCTGGCCAAAGGTGTCGCGCGCGGCCCAGCGCTGCAGGCTCGGCGCGCAGTCCTGCGCGCGCACCGGCTCACCGTTGTGGAATTTCAGGCCGTCACGCAGCTTGATGAGGTAGGTGCGGCCGTCGTCGGACACCGTATAGCCTTCCGCCATTTGTGGTTGCGGCTCGATTTTCGAATTGACCGCGAACAGGGTGTCATAGACGGCGTACGCGTGGTTTTCGGTGACAGAGGCGGTGGTCCAGATCGGGTCGAGCGACGTGAGGTTGGCCTGCGGCACGAATTTCAGCACGGTCTTCGACGCCGATTGCCCGATGGCAATTCGTGGCAGTGCGGAGGCGGCGGCGGTCGCGCCCCCCAACCGCAAAAGATGACGTCGCTTCATGACGCGTGGGCCTCCCGTATGCGGTCTCCACGGAACAATGACGTGGCCACACCGTACACGCAACCGATTTGCCGATGACGCATGCGTGGGCGGGAGCTCTCGGGCGCCCTGCGCGATCCGTGTCGTTGCACGGGGAGTGGATCCGACCGATGTCGCGAAACGCGGCGCCGGTGGAGTCGTCGCGGTCAGGAGTGGAACCGATGACTTCACCCAGGAAGGATAAGGATCGCTTGCATCGACATCGTCGAGACCAACTTAGCTACACTGTCAGGCAGGTTTGCTCAGGTCCATGTGCGACAGGCGTCGCATCAACCCTGGATCACCGACAACGCCAGCTGGACGGTCACAGGGGTCCCTTCGCCAGCGTTGACGCGCCGATATGCCTGCCCCAGCCTAGTTGGCAAATCTGAGGGGCTGCTGAGACATGGCGAGCGATTACACCGTGGGCGACCTAGTCGCCGAGTTCCTGTCCGCCTGCGGTGTCCCCACTGCATTTGGCATTGCCTCTGTCCACAACATCCCGATGCTCGATGCGATCGGGCGGCGCAACTCCATCCGCTTCATGATGGCGCGCGGCGAGCTGGGCGGCGCGCACATGGCGGACGGCTATGCACGCGCCTCCGGAGGGCTCGGCGTGCTTTTCTCGTCCACCGGACCAGGGGCCGCGAACGCGGTCGGTGGCTTGTTCGAGGCACGCTTCGCCGGCTCGCCGGTACTGCACATCACCGGGATGACAGCCACTAAATTCGCCGATCGCGAAATGGGCACGGTGCATGATCCGTACGACCAGCTCGCCATGCTGCGCTCGGTATGCAAGTGCGCGTATCGCGTGCGGTCCGCGCAGCAGGCGATGGGCGTGCTGACCCGCGCGGCCATCGATGCGTTGAGTTCACCGAAGGGGCCTGTCAGCGTTGAAATTCCAATCGATCTGCAACGCGAAAAGATCGAGCGGCCGGCGATGCTGGACGGGTTCGTGCTGCCGCTGCCGCCGCCACGCCTGCCGAGCGATGCCGAACTCAGCGAGCTCGCCACGCGTGTGGCAGAAGCCAAGAGGCCGATGATGTGGGTTGGCTCGGGCGCCGCACATGCCAGCAGCGTTGTGCACAAGATGCTCGACCTTGGCTTCACCATGCTGAACAGCACGAACGGCAAGGGCATAGTATCGGAAGAGCACCCGCTCAATCTGGGCGCGCTACACGGCAACGGCATGCCGGAGGTTCAGGCATTCTATCGCGATGTCGATCTGCTGCTGGCCGTTGGCACGCGCTTGCGCGGACACGAAACGGGTGAGTTCGCCGTGAAGCTGCCGGACAATGTCGTGCAGATCGACGTTGATCCTATGGCGAACGGTCGTACCTACGCCAACCGTTACTTCGTCGGCGGCGATGCGAAGGCAACATTGGAGGCGCTGCTGCCACGCATCGAGGGGAGGCTTCGGGTTGATCCGGCGTACCACGCGGAGTTCACCGCGATGAAGCAGGCGGCGCGCAGTAATTTCCTGGCAACGCTGGGCGTCTACGGCTCGTTCTCCGCGCAACTGCGAGCGGTGATGCCAAAGGATGCGATCTGGGTACGTGACGTGACGCAGAGCAACACGACCTGGGGAAACCGCATCTTTCCGGTGGACAATCCGCGCAACAGTATTCTGCCGACCGGGGCCGGCATCGGTCAGGGCTTGCAGCTCGGCATCGGCGCCGCCGCTGCGGCCAACGGGCGCAAGACCATCGTGATGACCGGCGACGGAGGATTCTTCCTGAACGTCGGCGAATTGTGGACCGCTGTGCAGGAGAAGCTCGACCTGACAGTGATCGTGATGAACGACCGCGGTTACGGCGTGATCAAGCGCATCCAGGATGCGACACAGCAGGGCCGGCGATTCTTCGCCGATTTGCAAGGCCCCGAACTGAGCAAGCTCGCGGCGCTGTCCGACATCCCTTATTTCCGGTGCGACCGTGCTGAAGCGTTCGGTGAGACGGTCGGCAAAGCGATCGCGGTGAACGGGCTGACACTGGTGGAAGTAAACATGAACGCCGTGGGCGAGTTTCCGCCGTATTATCCATTCAATCAGCGGACCTGATGGGACGCAGGGCAAACGGCGAAATATCGCCCCCCGCCTTGCGGGAGAGGGTCAGGGGGATGGGGCCGTTCCTTCCAACGAATGGCCCGGAAGCATCCCTCCCGCGAACCCACTCCCGCAAACGCAACGGCAGCCCCAGGAACGCGCCATGACGCCCGCGCCCTTCGGCATGGCGGCACTACTGCTGCTCGCATGGCTCTGCAGCGAGAACCGCCACAACATCCCGTGGCGTACCGTGATCATGGGCCTCGTTCTGCAGCTTGCACTCGTCCTATTGTTGCTGCGCGTCCCACCCGCAACCCACGCGGTATTCGCGCTCAACGGGGCTGCCACAGCGCTGCAGAACGCCACCGAAACCGGCACCCGCTTCGTGTTCGGCTACCTGGCCGGCGGCCCACTGCCGTTCGCCGAGACGCATCCCGATGCCAGTTTCATCATCGCCTTTCAGGCACTGCCACTCGTCCTGACTATCAGCGCGCTCGCTTCGCTGTTGTTCTATGCGGGCGTACTGCAGCGCATCACCGGGGCCTTCGCCTGGCTGCTTCGCCGCTTGATGGGCATCAGTGGCGCGCTTGCCCTTGGCGCCGCCGTGCACATCTTCGTCGGCATGGTGGAAGCGCCGTTGCTCGTACGGCCGTACCTCGCACGCATGCAGCGCGGTGAACTGTTTGCGCTGATGACGTGCGGCATGGCCGGCGTCGCGGGAACGGTCATGGTGATCTACGGCACGTTCCTGGCGCCGGTCGTGCCGAACGCGCTGGGCAACATCATTATCGCATCGGTGATCAGTTCCCCGGCCGGACTGGCGATCGCGGCGCTGATGGTGCCGTGGGGTCCACCTGACCCGGCCACGGCACGGTTGGTGATACGCGACCCGCCGGTGTCGTCACTGGATGCGCTGGTGAAAGGCACATTGGACGGCATCCCGATCCTCGCCGGCATCATCGCCGTCCTGTTGGTCGCGGTTGCCACGGTTTCGCTGGTCAACATGCTCTTAGGCCTGTTGCCACACTGGAACGGCACCGCCGTCACGCTGCAACGCATCTTCGCATTGCCGTTCCGTCCGGTGATGTGGCTGATCGGCGTGCCGTGGCAGGAAACCGCCGCCGCCGCAGCGCTGATGGCAACGAAGACCGTGCTGAACGAGTTCGTTGCCTATCTGCGCTTTTCGACGCTGCCGCCCGGCACCTTCGATCCGCGTAGCCGCCTGATCCTGACCTACGCGCTGTGCGGCTTTGCCAATTTTGGCAGCCTTGGCATCATGATCGGCGGCATGGGCGCGATGGTGCCGGAACGTCGCCCTGAGATTGTCGCGCTGGGCATGCGCTCGATCCTCTCCGGCACACTGGCGACATGCATGAGCGGCGCGCTGGCGGGTATGCTGGCCTGAGAAACCACACCGAGGAAGGAAACGACAATGCACTGGACCGACCGCCGTGAACGCTACCGCGCCGTTTTGGCGGGAAACCAATGCATCCATCCCGGTTCGGTGTTCGATCCGATCTCGGCCCGCATCGCCGAGGAATTGGGCTTCGAAGTCGGCATGTTCGCCGGATCGATCGCGTCGTTCACCGTGCTGGGCAATCCCGACCTTATCCTTTTGACGCTGACCGAATTCGCGCAGCAGGCGTATCGCATCAACAGCGCCGGCAAGCTGCCGCTGATGGTCGATGCGGATCACGGCTATGGCAACGCGCTGAACGTGATGCGCACGATCAAGGAACTGGAGACCGCGGGCGTCGCCGGCATCATGATCGAGGACACCGACCTTCCGCGCGGCTTCGGCGAAACCAAGCCGCGACTGATTTCGGTTGAAGAGGGTGTTGGCAAGATGCGCGCCGCGCTGGCTGCGCGCGAGGACCCGTCACTAGCCATCATCGGGCGCACCTCAGCGGCGGCGGTAACCGGCATTGACGATGCGATCACACGTGCCCGCGCATACGAGGCGGCCGGCGTTGATGCTCTGTTCTTTGCCGGCGGAATGAACGAGGCGAACCTCGACGCCATGGCATCGGCCGTTAAGCTGCCGCTGATGCTGGGTGGCGGTGGAGGCCCGATGTCCGACAAGGCGTACCTCGCAAGCCGCAATGTGCGCATCGCCCTGCAGGGGCACCAGCCGTTCTCCGCGGCAGTCCAGGCGGTTTACAATACGCTCAAGGCATTGCGCGAAGGCCTGAAGCCGTCCGAGCTACAAGGTATCGCGTCGAGCGACATGATGAAGCGCGTGACGCGTGACGGTGATTACAAGACCTGGACGGAGAAGTTCATGCGCTGACTGTTGGTCACGGTTGTCTGCAGAAGGCGGACTCTGGCCCGCCCGGCAGCAGCCTCTGGCGGTTATCGTGGTGGAATCGATGGGGTGCCGCGGCGCGCTCGACGGCGGAGCCGGTCATCGCAAACGAGTAAACTTGTCTTGAAGCGGACCGGATTGAGCTGCCTGATGCGTCTTGATGTCGAGGTAGGTCGTCGACGCTGGTGAGGGAATTTCGATGAGCAACAAAATCGTCACCTGTCTGTGGTTCGACCATGGCGAAGCACGGAAAGCAGCAGAATTCTACGCGGCAACTTTTCCCGACAGTCATGTCGGACAAGCCGTTCAATCTGCGTCCGGCTACCCTGGTGGTAAGCAGGGCAATGAGTTGATCGTCGAATTCACCGTCCTCGGCCAATCCTTTGTCGGTCTGAACGGTGGCTCAGCGTTTACCCCCAATGAAGCCGTGAGCTTCCAGGTGATGACCGACGACCAGGCGGAAACCGACCGCTATTGGAATGCGATCATCGCGAATGGCGGCAGCGAAGGCCAGTGCAGTTGGTGCAAGGACCGTTGGGGCTTTTCCTGGCAGATTGTGCCACGAGCGTTAATTGCTGCGCTGAAGGATCCGGATCGCGCTGCCGCCAAGCGCGCAATGGACGCCATGATGACCATGCACCGGATCGACATTGCACAAATTGAGGCTGCGCGAGCGGGCCGAGACGCAACGTGACGGTCATCGTCACCACGTCGGTTCGAAGAATGGACACCGAGCTCGCCGATAGACGGCCACCCGGATGTCCACTGTCTGACAGCCAACCGTCTTGACTTAGCAGGAACGCTGAATTCGGCCGATGACACCACGCACGAGGTGCCGTCACGTCCCGAATCCGGCTCCCCTTGCCACGGCGGCGATTAGCGCCAGCGCGTCGCGCGCGCCGGCGTCGTCGCCCTTTTCGAAATCACCCTCGATGCGCGCCATCTGGTTGGTCACATGGGCAAAACACAGGACCGCACGCCGACGCGCGGCGGCAAACGCGTAAAGGGCGGCAGCTTCCATCTCGACCGCCAGGGCGCCGTGCGCGCAGGCCGCGGCAATCGCATCCTCGGTCTCGCGGTACGGCGCGTCGGTGGTCCACGCCACGCCGCGATGGACCGTCACAGGCAGCGCGGACACGCTGGCAATGGCACGATCTGCCAGAGCTGCGTCCGCATCGGCGAAGGTCGTCGGCGGCAGGTAGTGAAAGCTGGTGCCCTCGTCGCGCAATGCCCGGTCGATCAACATGAAATATGGCGTCGGCCCGACCGGCGTGATCTGACCTGCCGAGGTCACGCTGACCAGCAACCGGCAGCCTGAGGCGAACAATTGCTCGGCCACCAGCACAGCGAACGGCGCGCCCACGGCGAGACCGACAACGCCGATCGAGACGCCGTCCTGCTCCGTTAGGTCCATCTCGGTGTGGTAGCAGGCCCAACCCGCCGCCCGGTGCGACCGCCCCGCCGCCCGTAGCGCGCGCACGATGTCTCCATCCGGATCGAGCGCACACACCGCCGGCACAGACTCATCCGGCAAACCAAGCTGGCGCCGCGCCTCGCGTAACAGATTCTCCGGTCGGAAGACGGACGAGGAACCATGCCGCTTCGGCCCCAGGATCGTCGGCGGCTGCTGTGAATCGCTCATACGTGCTCCAACCGGTTGCGGTCATCCTACGGCACGTTCCGTTTTGGCCAGAGGAGATACCAGCCCATGCGGCCGAACCCACTGCACGACGCCATCCAGTTTCTGAGCCAGCCAGGCTGGTTCACGCCGGTGTTCTGGCTGCTTCTGATTGCCAGCATCCTGCTTGCCTTGCTGGCTGCCCGCTTCGATCCAGCCCAGCGCACGTGGCGTGCGGCCGGACTTTGGGTGTTGCGCGTGCTCGTCGGCTGCATGTGGTGGCAGCAGTCTCTCTGGAAGATCCCTCCCGATTTTGCCGGCCTGCGCTACTGGATGGGACAGGAGGCTGCTCACGCCGCCATCGCCTGGCAGGGCGCCCTCGTCAGCGAGATCGTGCTGCCGCATATGAGCGTGTTCGGACCGCTGGTCTATCTCATCGAGGTCGCGATCGGCGTCTCCCTGCTGCTCGGTCTGCTTTCCCGCCTCGGCGCGCTACTGGGGGTCGCGATGGCGATCAATCTGTGGCTCGGCCTTTATTCGGCACCAGGCGAATGGCCATGGACCTATATGTTCCTGGTGATCATCATGGCGGGGTTCGTCATCAACCCCCCGGGACGCGTACTCGGGGCCGACACCGTGCTGCGCCGCAATGTCGCCGGCGCGAGAGGCATGGCCCTCTATCTCAGTTTCATCACCTGATCCGGTGGCCTAGGACCGCATCAGGCTCATCAGCAGCGCGAACAGCAGCAACGCGGCAGCTTGCAGGATGACCCGCCAACGCATCAGTTGATTGGACCTGCGCGGGTCGCCGCCGCCGCGCACGAGGCCGACCATGCCGGCGATCAGCACGCCGAC
>JASHQG010000409.1 GCA_030037665.1 Acetobacteraceae bacterium | reverse complement strand
TCGGCCAGTCCCAGATGAATGGACGGATGCGCGGTCGGCCCCGGGAGCTCGTGGAGCGAATCACAAGGCAGCGGATCGCGTAACCCCCTCGAATCGTTGCGAATTCACGAAACGAATGAACGGTACGTCGAGACAGCCATTCCTGCGCTCCGCTGCCCATGTGTCAGGAACCCGCAACCCGGTGTGCTGACTGCGCTGCATGCGCAACCGACGACGCGGCCGGACATTTGGTGCGGCCCGACTGCAAGCAGACCTGTTCCTGGCTGCCAACCCAGCCCCCTTAATCCTGTCCCACGATCCGGACGGAACAGTTGGCGATCCGGACCACGCCAAAATGACGTGCTCTCCGCCGGGATCCGCGCTACGCTTCGCCAGCGGAGGGTCGCGGCCAGCTCGTGACCGACCAGCCGATGCGGCTTGCAGCCACGGCTTGACCCGCGCACCCCCGGCCACAGGCTCGGGAGGAAGCATTATGATCATCCAAAGCCCCATTGCGTGGCTGGGCGATCAGCTCAACCGCTGGCGTCAGACCGTTGGCTCCGCGCCGCTCGACGAATATTGGCCGCCGGAGGCGGCCCATCCGGCAAGCCCCAGCGTCCGCCGTATCGGTCTCGATGACCTCCGCATCGCGCTCACCAAAGGCTTGGAGGACTTCGCCGCCAACCGCACAGACGTTCTGTTCCTCTGCATAATCTATCCGGTCGTCGGGCTTGTGCTGGGAAGCCTTGCCTCGGGATACGGCGTCGTGCCGCTGCTGTTCCCGCTGGCGTCTGGTTTCGCGCTGGTCGGCCCGCTCGCCGCCATAGGCCTGAACGAAATGAGCCGCCGTCGCGAGACGGGCGCCGAGGTAACCTGGGTCGACGCCTTCGGCGTGTTGCGCGCGCCCTCAATTGGCGCCATCGCTGGCCTCGGCTTGCTGCTGATCGCGATCTTCCTACTGTGGCTTCTGACGGCGCAGGCGATCTATGATCTGACGCTGGGGCCCAAGCCGCCTGTGTCCTTCGCTGCCTTCGCGCATAACGTCATCGGCACTGGCCGCGGCTGGATCATGATCGTCGTTGGCATCGGCGTCGGATTTCTGTTCGCTCTGCTGGTGCTGACCATCAGTGTCGTTTCTTTTCCTTTACTGCTCGACCGAAACGCCCGACTGGAGACGGCGCTCGCCACGTCGATCCAAGCCGTACGCGACAATAAACGGACAATGGCGATCTGGGGTCTCATCGTCGCCGGAGGACTGGTGCTCGGCTCACTCCCACTGCTGCTCGGGCTGATCGTGGTAATGCCGGTGCTGGGCCACGCCACGTGGCACCTCTACCGCCGGGTGGTCTCGGAGTAGAACCTCCAGAGTCTGTCACGCCTGCGGCCGACGAGATCGGCGAGCCAAGCGAGGCGGCTGAGCGACCCGCCGGTTGCTCGGTGACCGTGCTAACCTCGACCTCGGCGCGAAAAGCACTTGGGATCGGACCAGTTCGCGGCTCAACGAACCCCAGACAGTTGGGGCGTTTGTCAGTGGAGGCCGGCCAGCACTTTCGTGTTCGCGCGGATCACCATCAGGCGGCGGATCTTCTGCGTAGGCGTAAGCAACCCGTTCTCTATTGTGAACGGTGGGACGATCGCGTGTTTGCGGATGCGCTCGGTTACTGAGAGCCGATGATTGGTGCGGTTCACGGCAAGCGCCACCGCGACGTCGTCGAACCCTTCGGCGGGAACGACCAGTGCAGTGAGGCCGGCGCGGCCGTCACCGGCAACGACGGCCTGACCGATCTCTGCCTCGGCCATCAGCATGCCTTCTACTTTCGCCGGCGAGACGTTCTCGCCCCCCGACAGCACGATCAGGTCCTTCTTGCGGTCGGTGACGCGGAGGTAGCCGTCGTCGTCCAGCACGCCGATATCGCCGGTATGGAGCCAGCCGTTTTCGATTGCGGCCGCGGTGTCATCGGGACGGTTCCAGTAGCCGTGCATGACGAGGTCGCCACGCACCAGGATTTCGCCGTCGTCGGCAATGCGCAGTTCGACGCCCTCCAGGACGTGGCCGACGGTATCGATGCGGATCGCCTCGGGTGGGTTGGCGCTGACGATCGGGCCGGCCTCGGTCTGGCCGTAGCCCTGCAGTATTTTGAGCCCCAGCGCGAGGAAGAACCGCCCGACCTCGGGGTCGAGCCGCGCACCGCCAGAGCATGCAGCAACCAGCCGGCCGCCGAAGCGGGCACGCACCTTCGTGCGTACGAGGCGATCGAGCAGGGGATCGAGGATACGTTCCCTGAGCGTCAGGGGCCTCGCGTCCACGCGCTTCAAGCCGATCTCCATCGCCCGCTGGAACAAGGCAGAGCGCCAGCCGGGCTGCCGCGCGACCTGGGTCAAAATGCGTGCGCGGATCACCTCCAGCACGCGCGGCACAACCGTCATGATGGTAGGTCGGACTGTCAGCAGGTCGGCGGCGAGGTGCTCGACTCCCCGGGAATAAACGATCTCAGTGCCGATCGAGGGTAGGAAGAACTGGCCGACCGTGTGCTCGTAGCTGTGCGAGGAGGGGAGGTAGGACAGGTAAATCTCGTCGTGCAGGTTGAGCGGGCGAAGCAGCTCGAACGCCCCCCGGCAGTTCGAGAGAACCGAGCGGTGCGGAAGCATCACGCCTTTCGGCACCCCGCCGGTGCCGGAGGTATAGATCAGACAGGCAAGCGTTTCGCCGCCGATGCCGGCCGCTTCCAGCGCTATGTCGTCGGGCGGGGCAGAATCGGCGGTCAGCGACGACCAGGGAAGAATTGGCCTCTCTGCCTCTGCGTGTGCGAGGGGGAAGGGGGGGAGCGCGATATCGGCGCCACCCTCCCCCTTGCCCCTCTCATCAGGGGGGAGGGATTCTCGTGCCCGATCCATCACCACGATCAGCTCCAACCCCGCCGCCTGGCACAGCTTCGCCACGTGCGCCTCGGACGAGACAATCGCGGCGCGCGCACCGCAATCGGCCAGGATGTGCGCGTGATCGCTGACCGTGTTCGTCGTGTATGTCGGCACCGGGACGGCCCTGATTGCCATCAGCGCCGTTTCGGCCATCGGATACTCGGGCCGGTTCTCCGACACGATCGCCACGCGGTCGCCGGCGGCTATCCCGGCGGCGCGCAGATTCCGTGCCAGCGACGCGGTCCGGCGGCCGAACTCGCCCCACGTGATGCTCTGCCATTTGCCGTCGCGAAAGGCACGCAGCATCCGACGCTTCGGCTCGGCACGCGCCAGACCGAACATCATCGCGGCAAGGTTTGGCCAGGTCGGGTAGCTGTCCACGTATCCTCCGGCTGTCGGCGCGCACTTTGACGGTCGCCCCTACTAGCCTACATGGGCAAGGAACGCAGCAACCCGAGGGAAGCGCCGCAATGTCCAGTGCCGTATCCGCCCCCGCCGCCACGAATCGCCTGCCGCGCTGGGATCTCTCCGACCTGTATCCCTCGCCCGACAGCCCTGCGATCGAGGCGGACTTCGTCCGCGCCGAAGCCAGGGCAAAGGAATTCGCCGCGAGCTACGCCGGCAAGCTTGCCGGCCTGTCCGGTGCCGCGCTGGCAAAAGCGATCGCAGAGTACGAACGAATCGAAGAGACGCTCGGCCGCGTGATCTCCTATGCGCAATTGTTGTTCGCCGGTGACTCAAGCGACGCAGCGACCGGCCGCTTCTACCAGTCCGTTACCGAGCGCGTCACGGCCATCAGCACCCACCTGCTGTTCTTTTCGCTGGAGCTGAACAGGCTGGATGACGCTGTTCTTGATGCAAAACTTGCCGATCCCACCTTGGCGCGCTGGCACCCGTGGCTGCGCGATCTGCGCGTATTCCGACCGCACCAGTTGTCGGACGATCTGGAAAGGCTACTACACGAAAAAGAGGTAACCGGCCACTCAGCTTGGTCCCGCTTGTTCGATGAAACGATGGCCGGGATGCGCATCACCATTGGGGATGAGGTGTTGACGGTCACTGACGCACTGAACAGGCTGTCCGATAAGGACCGTAATGTGCGCGAAGCGGCGGGCAAGGCAATCGGCGCTGCCTTCACCCGCGATGTGAAGCTCTTCTCGTTGATTACCAACACCCTAGCGAAAGACAAGGAGATCATCGACACGTGGCGCCACTATCCGCGTCCTGCCAGCAGCCGCAATCGCGCCAACATGGTCGAGGACGAAGTCGTCGACGCGCTGGCGACTGCGGTGCGGGCGGATTATCCACGCCTGGCGCACCGCTATTACCTGATGAAAGCAAAGTGGCTGAACTTGCCGAAATTGCAGTATTGGGACCGCAACGCGCCGCTGCCTGACGACGACGACCGCGCGATCGACTGGAATGAGGCACGTGAACGCGTGCTGACCGCGTACGGCGCGTTCAGTCCGGAACTCGCGCTGGTGGGCAAGCGGTTCTTCGATAAACCGTGGATTGACGCGGTTCTGAAGCCCGGGAAAGCGGGCGGCGCCTTCGCCCATCCGACGGTGCCGAGCGCGCATCCGTATCTCCTGCTGAACTACCACGGCCGCACGCGCGACGTGATGACGCTCGCGCACGAGCTTGGCCACGGCGTGCACCAGGTGCTGGCCGGCGACGCACAAGGGTATCTGATGGCGAGCACACCGCTGACCCTGGCGGAAACGGCGTCAGTGTTCGGTGAGATGCTTACGTTCCGTGCGCTCCTCGACAGCGCAAGCCCAAAGCATCGGCGCATCATGCTGGCAGCGAAGGTCGAGGACATGCTGAACACGGTGGTCCGCCAGGTGGCGTTCTACCAGTTCGAGACATTGCTGCATCATGAGCGGCGCAGCGGGGAGTTGCTGCCGGAGCGGATCGGCGAGATATGGATGCAGGTGCAGACGGAGAGCCTCGGGCCGGCCTTTGAGTTCACACCTGAGTACAACGTCTTCTGGGCGTATGTGCCGCATTTCATCCACACGCCATTCTACGTGTATGCCTACGCATTCGGTGATTGCCTGGTGAACGCGCTCTATTCGGTGTTTCAGGGCGGCCATCCAGGGTTCCAGGCGAAGTATCTAGACATGCTGAAGGCTGGCGGTTCGAAGCGGCACCGGGAGCTGTTGGCGCCGTTCGGCCTGGACGCGTCGGATCCCGCGTTTTGGAAGAAGGGCCTGGATGTGATTGCCGGGTTCATCGACGACCTGGCGGATGCAGGATGACTGTTACAATCTACCACAGAGATGCAAGGCCACCGATTTATAACTGTTGGTTTGCACCTTTGTGCGTTCCGGCTAACATTGATCTTTCCGCTGGGGACCTAGCCTGAATGGCTGAAGGCAGTAACTTGTTTGGGGAAATACGCCGCATGGCGCGCACGTCGGGTGCGGTCGGCGGCATTGCGGCTCGCGTTGCCCGCGCGCGGGTCTTCGGAATCAAGACCGACCGCGCAGTGCAAGCCGAGGATCTGCGTGAAGTTCTGGGTGGCCTGAAAGGTCCGCTGATGAAGGTGGCACAGTTCCTGTCCACCATCCCCGACGCGCTGCCTGCTGAATACGCTGCAGAACTCGCTCATCTGCAATCCAACGCGCCACCTATGGGCTGGAGCTTTATTCGGCGCCGCATGGCGACAGAGCTCGGTGCCGACTGGCAGTCTCGCTTCACAGACTTCACGCACGAGGCGGCGGCGGCGGCGTCGCTCGGTCAGGTGCACCGCGCGCGCCTGCCTAACGGTACCGACGTTGCCTGCAAGCTGCAATACCCGGACATGCCCAGCACGGTCGAAGCTGACCTACGGCAGTTGCGCCTTGCGATGGCCATTTATCATCGAATGGATAACGCCATCCAACACGAGGAAATCTACAAAGAATTGTCGCAGCGTCTGCGCGAGGAGCTCGATTACGAACGCGAGGCCGCGCACATGCGCCTTTATGGGCTGATGTTGGCCGACGTGCCGACCGTGCACGTGCCCGTGCCGATCGCCGGCTACAGCACGAAGCGCCTGCTGACAATGACCTGGCTCGACGGTCGGCCGCTGTTGTGCCGGCTGGAAGAGGACCCGCCGCAGGATGAACGTAATCGTATCGCCGAGGCGTTGTTCCACGCCTGGTACGTACCATTCTACCACTATGGCGTAATCCATGGCGATCCACATCTTGGCAATTATCAGGTGCGATCTGACGGTTCTGTTAATCTCCTTGACTACGGCGCCATCCGCGTATTCCACGCGAAGTTCGTCCGCGGTGTCATCGATCTCTTCGAGGCTGTACGCGACAACGACGATGCCAAGGCGCATTATGCTTACGAAACCTGGGGGTTTACCAATCTGTCCAAAGAAAAGATGGACGTGCTGAACCTGTGGGCGCGCTTCCTCTACGAGCCACTGGTGGAAGACCGTGTGCGCCGCATCCAGGAAACCGACGATCCGATGTTCGGCCGTGAGGTCGCTGAGCGCGTGCACGCCGGCCTGAAGCGCACCGGTGGCGTGAAGCCACCGCGCGAGTTCGTGCTCATGGATCGCTCGGCGATCGGCCTCGGCAGCGTGTTTGTGCGCCTGAAGGCTGAGTTGAACTGGAGCCGCCTGTTCCGCGCGCTGATCACGGATTTCGACGAGGCGACGCTGGCGTTACGGCAGGCGGACGCGCTGGAAAGGGCAGGGGTGCCGCCGGCGAGCTGAGATGGGTGCACGCATCCTATATGCATCGCTCACGCCAGTACTCGAACATCCGTCGATGATATGATGCGGAAGTTGTCGGTGACCTCATCGCAGTAACGGTGCCCGCTCCAGGGTACTTCGTTGTGCAGGAAGGCCAGTATCGCGTCACTGATCTTGCGGACCGTGGACTGGCAGCGGGTGTGGGTGATGTAGCTGTGCATCAATGTCCATGATGACTCGATCGAATCGAGATGCGGGCACCAGGTCGGAACGACGTGCAGAGTAGTTCGGCTTGCGCCAAGCAATGGCTTCCAAAAAGGGGGCAAGGGAGGTTCTACGCCCCCGGCGACACCGATGCGCACAGGGTATTCGTTTACCAGGAATGGTCGCACCGAAAGGGACAGCCCTGCGAAGGCGATAGCGAGCGCATCGAGCCTGGGACCCTCTGGCAGCGCAGCGTGACGCACCAAGATTGGTTGCTGTAAGTCATCGGAACGCCGTGTCAGGGCGGGCAGTCATGCCCAGCTGCACGCCAACTCCCGCTTTAAACCAGCATTGGGCCGCG
>JASHQG010000408.1 GCA_030037665.1 Acetobacteraceae bacterium | reverse complement strand
CAGGGCCAGAAGATGCCGGTCATCATGCTGACCGGCTCGGATGCCGAGACCGACGTCGTACGGGGTCTCGATTCAGGCGCCAATGACTACGTCGCCAAACCGTTCCGGCTCGCCGAGTTGCTGGCACGGCTTCGCGCGCAGTTGCGGATTTTCGAGAATTCCGAGGATGCGGTGTTCTCGATCGGGCCGTACACGTTCCGCCCGTCGGTGAAGCTGCTGCAGGACCCGGCGAGAAACCGGCGCATCCGGCTCACGGAAAAAGAGGCCGCCATCCTGAAGTTCCTGTACCGCGCCGGGACGCGTGCGGTGGCGCGGCAGGTGCTGCTGAACGAAGTGTGGGGCTACAACGCCGCCGTCACGACCCACACGCTGGAAACCCATATTTACCGGCTGCGCCAGAAGATCGAGCCGGATCCGGCAAACGCGCGCCTGCTCGTCACCGAGGGCGGCGGATACCGGCTGGACCCCGAGGGGCTTCCGGCGTCGGCAATGCCGGCGGCTGTGTAGCCGGCCCGCGAAGCCGGAGAGTTCGAGAGGCGACAGTTCCGGCGTCAGGGTTCTGCTCCAGATAATCTGTTAAGCGGTGCACGCCCACCTGCTGCGCTGGACGCGCCGGCCTCTCCCGCGCGTCGCGCGCCAGAGGCTTCTCACACCGCGATCTCGACGCAGACCGGCACGTGATCGGAGCTCTGCGGCCAGTCCCGCGCGTCCTTGAGAACCACGTGCCGCCGCAGTGAACCCTGCAGATCGGGCGTCACCCACACATGATCGAGCCGCCGCCCGCGATCGGACAGTCGCCAGTCACGATTGCGGTACGACCACCACGTGTAGAGCTTCTGATCGACAGGCACGAAGTGCCGGACGGCATCAACGAAGCCCGCGTTCAGCCAGGCCGTCAGCCCCTCGGTCTCCGCCGGCGTGTGGCTCACCACATCGAGCAGCTGCCTGTGGCTCCAGACGTCATGCTCGAGCGGTGCGATGTTGAGGTCGCCGACCAGCACTGACCGCGCGAGCCCCGTGCGCGCGGCGAACCAGTTGCGCGTCTCGGCAATGAAATCCAGCTTGTGCGCGTATTTCACGTTCTGCGCGCGGTCGGGAATGTCGCCACCAGCCGGCACGTAGAAATTATGCAGCTCGAGCGGCCCGCCCTTCGCATCCACCTGCACGGCGATGTGCCGGCAGTCACTCTTGGCGCACCACGCGGGCGCGATGTCGCAAGGCGCGATCGGCCGACGCGAAAAGATCGCAACACCGTTGTAGCTTTTCATGCCGCGGAAGAGGGCGTGCGGGAACCCCAGCGCCTGCGGCGCTTCGATAGGAAACAGCTCGTCAGGGACCTTGGTCTCCTGCAGGCAAAGCACGTCCGGATCGAGCGCGGCCACCAGTTCTTTCAACAGCCCGAGGCGGAGCCGGACCGAATTAATGTTCCAGGTGGCGACGCGGAGTTTCCCCCTCTGCCGTGGCATCAGACGATGCGGGTCCGCACGGTGCCGACGCCCGCCACGACGCCTTCCAGCAGATCGCCACGCTCCACTGCCGCCACACCCTCGGGCGTGCCGGTAAAGATCAGATCGCCCGGCGCCAGCCTGACCAGCCGCGACAGATAGGCGATCGTCTCCGGAATATCCCAGATCATCTTCGAGAGGTCGGAGGTCTGCCGAACCTGGCCGTTCACCTTCAGCTCGATCAGTCCCCTCGACGGATGGCCGATCTTCGCGGCCGGCACCATCAGGCCGATCGGCGCGGACGCATCGAAAGCCTTGCCCATGTCCCAGGGCTTGCCTTCCTTCTTCGCCGCGTTCTGCAGATCACGCCGGGTCATATCGAGCCCTGCGGCATAGCCCCAGACATGGCGCAGCGCGTCCGCTTCCTGAATATCGACGCCACCCTCGGACAGTGCGACCACCAACTCCATCTCGTGGTGCAGACTATTCGACTGCGGCGGGTACGGCATGTCTGCACCGTCAATCACCAGCGCGTCAGCCGGCTTCATGAAAAAGAACGGTGGCTCGCGATCCGGGTCACTGCCCATTTCGCGCGCATGCTCCGCGTAGTTGCGGCCAACGCAGTAGACGCGGCGCACCGGAAACGCCCCGCCGCCGGCAACGGGGACCGCAGCAACGGATGGCGGCGGAATGACAAAATCGACCATATGGACTGACTTTCACACGCTTGGAATTGGCCCGAACATAATCGCCGGGTACGAACCGGGGAAGTAGCGTATGCCTTGCTCCGGCCACACCTGTTACTACCATCGCGGACATGCACGGAGGAGACGCGGCCATGCCCAACCTCGCCCAGGCGGCGCAGCCGGTGTTGCCGGACGACGCCGCAAACGCCGCGCTCGCCGGCCGGATCTGGCGACCCGACGTGCAGGGTCCCGCCGTCGTCGCCATCCGACACGGTGGCGTGGTCGATATTTCGCGCAGCTTTCCGACCATGCGTGACCTGACCGAGGACGCAGAACCCGCGGCCACGCTGCGCGCCGCCGATGGCGAGAACCTGGGCAGCCTCAATGCCATCCTCGCCAACACGCCCCCCGACACCCGCAATCGCAGCCTTCCCTACCTGCTGTCGCCAATCGACCTGCACGCGGTAAAGGCCGCCGGCGTGACGTTCGCCGTTTCCATGCTGGAGCGCGTCATCGAGGAACGCGCACGCGGTGATCTGACCGCCGCTGCGACGATCCGCGCCGAAGTGACGCGCCTGGTCGGCGACGACCTGGCGAAACTGAAACCCGGATCGGAGCAGGCGGCGCATCTGAAGGAAGTGCTGATCGCGCAAGGCGCGTGGAGCCAATATCTGGAAGTCGGTATCGGTCCCGATGCGGAGATTTTCACCAAATGCCAGCCGATGGCCGCGGTCGGCACCGCGGTCGATGCGGGACTTCATCCGGCGTCTCACTGGAATAATCCGGAGCCTGAGGTGGTGCTGGCGGCATCGTCGCGCGGCCGCATCATCGCAGCGACACTTGGCAACGACGTCAACCTGCGTGACGTCGAAGGCCGCTCGGCACTCCTCCTCGGCAAGGCAAAGGACAACAACGGCTCCTGTGCGGTCGGCCCGTTGCTTCGTTTCTTCGATGACAACTTCACGCTTGATCACATCCGCAACACCACGGTCACGCTGCGCGTCGAAGGCGAGGACGGTTTCGTGCTCGAAGGTTCGTCATCGATCGCACGCATCAGCCGTGATCCGGCCGAACTTGTCGCGCAGATGGTGAACCCACATCACCGCTATCCCG
>JASHQG010000407.1 GCA_030037665.1 Acetobacteraceae bacterium | reverse complement strand
GCATCGACGGGCCGCACCAGTCCTACACCATCTACGCCAACGATCAGCTCACCACCGCGAACCCGTACAACAACGTCATCATCGGCTACCGCGATGGCGCGCCGATCCGTATACGGGACGTCGGCCGTGCGGTGCCTGCACCGCAGAACCGCGAGCTGGCGGCCTGGACCAACGGCAAGCGCTCGATCCTGCTTCTGGTGTTCAAGGAACCCGGCGCCAACGTCATCAAAACAGCGGACGCTGTGAAGGCAAGCCTGCAGACGCTGCAGGCCGACATTCCTGCCAATATCCACCTCAGTGTCGTGTCGGATCGCACGCAGACGATCCGCGCCTCGGTCGCCGATGTCGAGTTCACCCTCATGCTCGCCGTGTGTCTGGTGGTGATGGTGATCTTTGTGTTCTTGCGCAATGTCTGGGCGACGGTGATCCCCAGTATCACCATCCCGGTCGCGTTGGTCGGCACCTTGGGTGCGATGTACCTCTGCGGTTTCAGCCTCGATAACCTGTCGCTCATGGGTTTGACGATCGCGGTGGGATTCGTCGTGGACGACGCCATCGTGATGCTGGAAAACATCTTCCGCCACATCGAGGACGGCATGCCGCCGATACAGGCGGCCATTCAGGGGGCCGGGGAGATCGGCTTCACCATCGTCTCGATCAGCTTCTCATTGATTGCGGTGTTCATCCCGTTGCTGCTGATGGGAGGCATCGTCGGCCGCCTGTTCCGCGAATTCGCCATTTGCGTCTCCATCACCATCATTGTCTCCGCGATGGTGTCGCTGACGCTAACACCGATGATGTGCTCCCGATTCCTCACCAGGGAGGCGCACAGCCACGGCCGCCTGTACCGCATGGTGGAAGCCATGTTCGACGGGATGCTGCGGTTCTATGAGCGAACGCTGGATATTGCGCTGCGCTTCCGCTTCATCACCCTGATGGTGTTTATCGGCACCGTCGCGCTGACCGTCGTGCTGTATGTCATTATCCCCAAGGGGTTCTTTCCCCCCCAGGACACCGGAATCATCATCGGCATAACGGATGCGGCGCAGGACGCTTCCTTCGACGAGATGTCGGCCTTGCAGAAGCAGGCAAACGCGGTGGTGATGAAAAACCCCTCGGTGATGTCGGTGGTTTCCGCCATCGGCGCGGGTATCGCCGGCCAGACCGCCAATAACGGGCGCATGTACATTCAGCTGAAGCCCTGGAGCGAGCGGAACTACGCGGCCACGCAGGTGATCAGCCAGATTGACCAGGCGATGCAGAGTGTCCGCGGCATCAAACTGTATATGCAGCCCGCGCAGGATGTGAGCGTGGGTGCGCGGCTGGGCCGCACGATGTACCAATATACGTTGCAGGACCCAAACCAGGATGAACTGGACAGCTGGGCACCCAAAATCCTGTCACGTATGAAGCGGATCCCTGAATTGGCGGACGTGACGTCCGACCAGGAGAATGCCGGCACCACGGAAACGCTGAGGATTGATCGCGACCAGGCCGCTCGGTTTGGTGTGCAACCTGCCACGATCGATAATGTGCTGTACGACGCGTTCGGCCAGCGCGAGGTGGCGCAATACTTCACCGGGAACAAGGCGTATTACGTCATCCTGGAGGCGTTGCCGAGCCAGTACGGAAGTCTCGCCACGCTGCGGCAGCTGTACGTCACGTCATCAAGCGGCGCGATGGTGCCGCTGTCCACGTTCGTGCATCAGACCACCGTTCCGGTCCAGCCGCTGGCGATCAATCACCAGAGCCAGTTCCCGTCTGTGACGATCTCCTTCAACCTGAAGGGCAATGCATCGCTGGGCGATGCGGTGAACCAGGTGGAGAAGGTCGAGGATTCCATGGGTGTGCCGCTCTCGGTGCAGGGCAGTTTCCAGGGCACGGCGCAGGCATTCCAGGCGTCGCTCAGCAGCGAACCCTATCTGATCGCGGCCGCTCTGGTGACGGTGTACGTGATCCTTGGCGTGCTGTATGAAAGCTATGTGCTGCCGCTGACGATCCTTTCGACGCTGCCGTCCGCCGGCGTCGGTGCCTTGCTGATGCTGTTGCTGTTCCACTACCAGCTCACGGTCATCGCGCTGATCGGCATCATCCTTCTGATCGGCATTGTGAAGAAGAACGGTATCATGATGGTGGACTTTGCCATCACTGCGGAGCGGCGCGACGGCCTCTCCCCGCTCGCCGCTATCCGTCAGGCATGCCTGCTGCGCTTCCGCCCGATCCTGATGACCACAATGGCGGCTATGCTCTCCGGCCTGCCGTTGATGTTGGAAAACGGCGCCGGATCGGAACTGCGCAAGCCACTGGGCTTCGCAATGGTGGGCGGATTGATGCTGAGCCAGGTGTTGACGCTCTACACCACGCCCGTGATCTATCTGTACCTCGATCGGCTGCAGCATTACCTGGCGCCGCAGCGGCGCGCGACGTTGCCGCGTCTGGCGACCAAGCTGACCGAAGTTCCCAGCGAGGCCGACTGACCGGCGGGCACAGAAAACGGCGAAGGGAGAAAACGGAGCGATGGATGTTCATGGTGCGGCGCGCCGCACGCTCGGGGTTCTGCTGCGCGACACGTCGCGTCTGATTCGCCGGCGCTTTGTGCAATACGCGCGCGAGCGGGGGCTACCGTTGAACCGATCCGAGGCACAGGTGTTGGTGCATGTGGATCGCGAGCAAGGCATGAGCCAGGCGCAGCTTGCTGAGCGATTGGATCTCGAGGCCATCTCCCTTGTCCGGCTGATCGACAGCCTGCAGGAGGCGGGCCTGATCGAGCGCCGTCCCCACCCGCATGACCGCCGGATCCGCACGCTGTGGCTGACCGAGGCCGCGCGGCCGATTTTGCAGCAGGTGATGGCGGTACGCGCGGAAGTCCGGACGCAGGCGACGGCCGGAATGCCCCCTGCCGATCAGGAGAAGCTGCTGGATTTGCTGACGACGGTGCGCGACAATCTCGCACAATCAGAGCAGCGCTGCCCCGCCGTGGCGACGCGAGCCGAGGTGGCGTAGATTGTCCGTCTCATTGTGACGCGACATCGCGTCGCCACGCTTCGATTGCCGCCGGAACGTCCCCCCGGCTTAACCTGTCACCCTATGCCCGCCACGCCTCTGGGAGGCGGCGCAAGCGCGCCCCATGCACCCACGCGCAAAAGCGCGCCATCGCTCGGATTGCCTCGTGTCCGAGTTCGGTCCGCTCGCGCGGCACGTCGTTCAATGCGCGCACGCAAGTCGCGCCTGCGACGGTCGCACCGCGATCCATCGGCGCGCGGGGTCGGCAGCTGAGCGCGCGAGGGACCATCGCGCGCCATGCTCGCCAACAAAAAAGCTTGCGGCCTGGCCGGCGTCGCACCAGTGGCGAGGAGCCCGATCGTCGGCGGGCGCCTGGCGAGACTTTGGCTCAGAAAACTGGCCTGTTCCTGCACGACGCGATAACCCGCGCGACTGCTTATCCGCCTCGACGGTCGGCTTCTCCGCCCAAGCGAGGCGACCGAGCGTGAATGAGAGCATGCCACCCATTATCGAAGCGGCTCATCCGGCGATTCGCACCGCCTCTGGCGCCGAAGCACGCGCATCACCCACCAATGCCAGTGTCACAGAGGCCCGCAAGCCCGGCCGCATATCCTCGAGCCGCAGCACAGCGCCGTGCAGCTCCGCGACCGCAGCGACGAGACTGAGCCCGAGACCGCTGCCGGGCGTCGTCCGGCTGTGGTCCAGCCGATAGAACCGCCGCAGCACCTGTTCTCGCTCCGCGTCGGGAATACCCGGGCCATTATCCTGCACCGCCAGCACCGCCTGCCGCCGACCCAGCCGGGTGAGCGACAGCCGTACCTCCGTGCCGCTCGGCGTATGGCGCAGGGCGTTCTCCACCAGATTGACCAGCATCTGGGTCAGCAGTTCCTTGTCGCCGTGCACCGCGACGCCGGGCGAGATGTCCGAGGTGATCCGGCGCCCCTCTTCCTCGGCGGATGGCGCGAACGCCTCAGCGACCGTCTCGACCGCCGCCGAGAGGTCAACGCGACAGAACGCGGCACGCTGTGCTCCGGCCTCCACCTCGGCGATCCGAAGCAGGGCGGCGAAGGTGCCCAGCACGGCCTCCACTTCCGCCTTGGCGCGATCCAAAGCACGTTCATGACTGGCGCCCGCCCCAACCTGGCCGCGCGCCTCATCCAGGTGTTGCCGCAATCGCGACAGCGGCGTGCGCAGGTCATGGGCGATATTGTTGGATGCTTCGCGCACGCTTGTCAGCAGCTTCTCGATCCGGTCCAACATGCGGTTCAGCGTCTCGGCCAGGCGGTCGAGATCGTCACCGCTGCCCCGTAGCGGAATTCGCTGGCCGAGATCGCCAACGATGATCGCTTCCGCGGTCCGCGACATGGCATCGACCCGGCGCAGGAAGACCCTGCTTAGCCAGATGCCTCCGGCTCCGCCGATCAGGATGGTGATCGCGATACTGAGCGCGACGGCGCGCAGCACGGCATCGTCGGCCCGGTAGACGCGGCGCACATCGTCGGCGACCGCGACAACCACGCCATCCGGCAATTGCTTCGCATAGGCGAGGACCGGCTTCGTGCCATCCTGGTCGGTCGCTGTCAGCGGCACCCAGCCGCGCCGGTCGCCGACAGTGGGAAGCTGCCCGGCGAGCCGTACGCCATCCGGGGACTGCACAAGGTATTCCAGAGCGCCAGCGCCACGGGAATAAGTCTGCACATGCCTGACCAGCCCGGCAGCGCCGCCCTGTTGGTCGGCAATCGCGAAATGATCCAACGCGAGGAGTACGCGCGACTGGAGTTGCTGCATGAGCGATTCATGCGTCATCCAGAATACGGCTCCGCCCAAAGCCGCGGCGGATGCCGTGAATAGCAGGAGATACAACGCGGCGAGCCGGAAGCTCGCCGTGCGCAGGAGTCTAGGCGGACGCAACGGACGCCGGGACACGCAGCACGTAGCCGGCACCGCGCACGGTATGGATCAATTCCGGTCCGCCCCATTGGGCGAGCTTGGAGCGCAGCCGGCTGATATGCGTCTCAACGATGTTCGTCTTCGGGTCGAAGTGAAAGTCCCACACCGCCTCAAGTAGCATGGTGCGGGTGACGACCCGCTCAGCATGGCGCAGCAGGTATTCCAGCAATTGAAACTCCCGCGGCTGCAAGTCGATCTCCTTGCCGCCGCGCATGACCGTGCGCTTCAACAGATCCATTTCCAGATTGCCCGCGCGCAACGTCGTCTGCACCTCCGCCAGAGGTGGACGCCGCGCCAGCGCGTTGACGCGGGCGAGCAATTCGGCAAACGCGAAGGGCTTGGCAAGATAGTCATCGCCGCCAGCATCCAGGCCCCGCACGCGGTCACCCACCCCACCCAGCGCAGTGAGAAACAGGACGGGCGTGCGCAATTCGGCCTCGCGCAGGATGCGCACCGTAGACAGGCCATCGATGCCGGGCAGCATCCGGTCGACGATCAGTACGTCATAGGCAACCTCACCCGCGCGGAACAGGCCTTCGTGCCCATCGCCGACATGGTCGACCGCATGGCCCTGCTCACGGAGGCCGCGTGCAACGTAGTCGGCGGTCTCCTGGTCGTCTTCGATCACCAGTATCCTCAAGCACACCCCCGCGTTTGCCGTGCGTCATGGGCACCGCGCGCCCCCGTCGTGGCCGCGTCAGACCCGGCTTCGACACGGATCTCGATCCGAAATATTGGGGATTCCCAACTCCCGTTACCACCGTCGGAATCTATACCAATCAGTATAAGTACGCCGATCAGCCCACAACCTGCGGTGCGTATGATCGACCGTGCACGATCCCACGGTAGTCGCGGGCATCGACGGCTCGGGCCGTGGGCTTCTGCCCAAAGGCGGTTTGCCCGCGTGGCGGCTGTCGTTGGCACGAGTCCCCGGGCCGTCGTCTCAGCGGTCCGAACAGTAGGAGATGGATCATGAAGAAGCTGCTTCTTGCGGCGGCCATGGCGGCTGGCCTTGCGGCCCCCGCATTGGCGCAGTCCGCAGCGACTGACCAGCCTGGAACCGACAGCTACGGCACGCCTTCAGTGGTAGCGCGGAACTTCACGCCGGGCGCACCGGTGTCTCGGATAACCACCTCGACCGGTAGCTTCAGCGGAAATCTCGCGGCGCAGCAGGCCTACCAGGCGAGCACCAGCAATCCGCGCGACTGGACGCCGTCGAACCCGTTCAACTACGATACCCCGGGCGGCTAGCGCCATCGCTGGAGGGCACCCCGCTCGGGAGCCCGCGGCAGTGGAAGATCTCGGTGAAACGGGGCCGGTCGAAAGACCGGCCCCGTTCGCGTTCATAGTGGCCGATGGCAAGGCGCCACCGGCATCGGTCAGATCCGTCGGGGGAACGATCGCCGTGATACCGGTCTGCGTCGGCAAGGCCGCGATCGGGCCGGCTCGGCGCGACCGGAAGCTCTACCGCGGCCGCCCGCGCCGTGTGCGCCCGCGCCGGTTGGGCGGGCGCGGCCCCACAGCGACACACGAAGGTCGAGGGCATGCTGGCCGACGATGTCGGCGAGTGGATTTTTGCGGTTTGACCGCTTTGCGGCTTGGCCCTTGGCCGCAATCGTTTCCGAACGCCGCCAGAAGGGCAGGCCGATTTCAAGAGCTGACGCCGAGACTGCTGCGATTGCTCGCTGGCGTGCCGCGTCGATCACGACGTGAAGCACGCCCCACTTTGACAGCTGCGAGGTCGGGGTCATCACGCCGTTTCAGACTGGACGATGGCAGGTTGGCTTGTTCGTCGCGCCGGTTCACAGTTCGGCAAACGTCGGCGGCACCCGGTGCCCTCCCGCCGAGAGAGTCGTCTGTGTCACCTTGAACCCGCTGGCGCACGCGTTGCAGTGCCCGAGGTGCGACAGGGCGCGCGAGTTCGGGTTGTCGATGCGGCCGCAGATTCGGCAGACGGCCCGGTGCGCTCAGCGCAAGAGTTCAAAATGCGCCCAACATGCATCATCACCCGGAAACCGCCTCACAAAGCCCAGCAGCGATAAACCATCGGGATGCCACATGAGCCACGAAAGACGACGGGCTGATGCTCTCCTATCTCTCCCAGCTGGGATGGTCTAAGATAGGTCTTCTCACAAGGGCGTCAGCGTCACGCACCTGACGTTCCGATCACAAGTGCTTAGGAACTCGGACATGAATGTACGAACCGGGAGTGGCGTGGTGTCGGCGAGCGTTCTCGCCATGATCCTGGCGGGCGCCGTTAGCGGCGCAATAATAGGACTGGTGCTCAGTCGCCTATTGGCAAACCAGCTCGTGCTTGCCATCGTCTGCGCGTTCGTCGCAGCAATCCTGGCGCTGGTTGTCGGCAACGTCATCCTCGGCCGCGATGCTGAGTTCGCGTTGCCCTCCGGGGTCGCGCTATTGAACGTCGTCATCGCTTCATTGATCGGCGGACTTGCAGGACATGAACTCAGCGTTGACCTGAGAGAGCCGCCGGCGTCGCCACTTATCGGGACGATCTCTGGCTTGCTCGCATCCATCCTGATCGCGTCCTTCGTGATCACGGTCTTGACGCTGAGCAACCGGCCGTCGGTGCGCAATGAGTGAGGCTCGGGGCCCGGTCTTCGCTCTGCCGATGGTCGAGCTCCGTCGCTTCGAGGGACCTCGGGAAGCCATGGGCAACGCTGGCGGGGGGTCTGCCGCTCCTGCCGGTAGTGTCGCACGGTGGATCTGACCAGTTGGGGACCACCCTGTCTGCCACGCTGCAGGCTGGTCTGCGGCGTCGAAAATCTGCGCGTACACGGCGTGTCCCCCGCCGCCTCGCTCACGCTCATACGTTTGCGCCTCGCTCACGCTCATACGTTTGCACGGAGGTTATGACCGATTGCTCAACGGGTCCCTAGCACTTCCTGTTCCTGCCCTGGGGCCTTACGGCAAGACCACTTCAGACCCATCATAACCATTCGCCGGCCTGTCGGCCAACGGCTTAAGCGGCCGCTCCTG
>JASHQG010000406.1 GCA_030037665.1 Acetobacteraceae bacterium | reverse complement strand
CCGAATGCCATTGCGGCCGCGGGCGAAGCCTTCGGGGTCGCGTTGCCGCAGCAAGCCTGCTGTGCCGCCGTTGCGGGCGACCGATCCGCGCTCTGGCTCGGCCCTGACGAGTGGCTCCTGCTCGCACCTGCACCGGACGCAACCGCACTCAGGACCAGGCTGGAACTGGCAATGGACGGCAAACCGCATTCACTGGTTGACGTATCGCACCGGCAGACTGGTATCGAGATTTCCGGAGCGGATGCCCCGGCGACGCTGAGCGTCGGCTGCCCGCTCGACCTCAATCCGAGCGTGTTCCGAGTCGGGATGTGCACGCGCACGGTGCTGGCAAAGTCCGAAATCGTGCTGTGGCGGACGGCGCCAGTGGCCTTTCATCTTGAGGTCTGGCGATCGTTTGCATCCTATCTCTTGCGGCTGTTGGAAGAGGCGTCACGCGAGTTCCCGCGTCTGATGCGCTGAAAGGGTTCCCTGTGATGGTCACAGAAGCCGGACTGCCCTGCGTGAAAGCCGCACGACTTCATGCCGAGGCGCCGATCAGCGTGACGGAACTGTTTACGATCGGTATTGGGCCGTCGAGCTCACACACGGTTGGACCGATGCGCGCGGCGTATCGTTTCGTGGAGAGCCTCGATCCCGCGCGTCAGTCACAGGTTACCCATATCGTCACCGAACTGTTCGGCTCGCTCGCCCTGACGGGGAAGGGCCACGCGACCGATTCGGCCGTGATCCTCGGTCTGCTCGGTTGGCAGCCCGAAACCGTCGATCCGGACCGCGCCCCAAGCCTGATTGAGAACGTCCGCCGGTCGGGCAGACTGATGCTTGCGGGGTGCCGCCCTATTTCCTTCGTTGAAAGCGAACACCTACAGTTTCGCAAGGGCGAGTTCCAACCCATGCACCCAAATACGGTGCGCTTCTCCGCGTTTTTCGCCGAGACGCAGCCATTTGTGCAGCAATATTATTCGATCGGCGGCGGCGCGATCCTGCTGGACGGCGAAGAGTCAGCGAACACCCGACCGAGCAGCAACATCCGCCAGCCTTATCCGTTCACCTCGGCAGCGGAGCTGCTGGCGATAGGCCGGCGCAACCGTCTCTCCATTGCACAGATCGTGCTCGCGAATGAGCAAGCCTGGCGTGACGAACCGAACACTATCGCCTTCCTCGACCGGGTGCGCGTGGCCATGCTTGCCAGCATTGACCGCGGCTGTCGACAAGAGGGAACGCTGCCCGGCGGTCTTAACGTCCGCCGGCGTGCGAAAGCACTGCGCGATGACCTGATCGCCTCCGGAGCTGCCTACAATCCCTCCCACATCTTCGAGTGGGTCAGCCTCTACGCGCTCGCGGTGAACGAAGAGAACGCCGCGGGGGGCCGGGTCGTGACCGCGCCCACAAACGGGGCCGCTGGGATCATTCCGGCAGTTCTGAACTACTATGAGACATTCACCGTTCCTGCATCGCGTGAGGGCACGCGCGCATTCCTGCTAACCGCGGCCGCGATCGGCTCATTATACAAGAAGCGTGCGTCGATTTCTGCCGCTGAGATGGGGTGTCAGGGTGAGGTCGGCGTCGCCTGCTCAATGGCAGCCGGCGCTCTGGCGGCGGCGCTCGGCGGCACCAACGAGCAGATCGAGAATGCTGCCGAGATAGGAATGGAACACAATCTCGGCCTGACCTGCGACCCAATCAAGGGTCTCGTGCAAATTCCCTGCATCGAACGCAACACGATGGGGGCGGTGAAAGCGATCAACGCCGCGTATCTGGCTCTGCGTGGCAATGGCACGCATATCGTTCCGCTCGATACAGTGATCGAAACCATGCGCCAGACCGGCAATGACATGCGGTCCCAATACAAGGAGACGAGCCTCGGGGGGCTCGCCGTTAACTATGTCGCCTGTTGAGTGGAGCCGCGGACGGTGCGTTGATCTCAACCGCATGCAGCTGATGCTTGAGTACAGGATGCAGAAAAGGGTGGGGAAATGAGCGCTCGATCAGACACCGAAAACTGGACGATCTCCGGAGCAGGCGGGATTGTCGGCCCCGTCGTTGGGTCACTGAGATATGCATCCACATCCGCCGACTGGCAGCCGACCGAGGCAAAGGGCTTCTGGATGAAACCCTTGTTCGAGGATAGCGACCGGGGCGAGAAGACATTGCTGATGAAGGTCGATCCAGGCGCCTGGTCGCCCATGCATAGCCACCCCGGGGAACTGGAGCAGATCTATGTGCTCGAGGGCAGCTTCTACGATCAGGACGCGACCATGTGCGCCGGAGATTATTGCTGCCGAGCGCCGGACGCGCTACACGAGGCTGGTTCGAAAGACGGCGCGATAGTCCTTGTTATCTATACGAGATGGTAGGACCAGTTTGGTGAATCTCCTGCTGCCGTATTGTGGTTAACGCCCCGAAACATCACAGCTCGAAGCTCGGAGCGCTTTCCGATCCCAACAGATCGCCCAGCTGATCGTCATCAAATTTCGCCGGCTGGCAGACGCCATGGTGCTGTCGGTGCCGGCCTTGCCGGTGAAGCAGCATAGCCAATTGGTCAACGCGTTGCTGTCCCGCTGATGCTCCATAGTTTCTTCTGTCGCGAAGGCCTGGCTTTTGGGCGCGAGAAGCGTGATTTTCCAGCAAAAATGGGGGTTGGCGGAGCTCGGCGCTCGGCCGACCTCATGCCCCCTGGAGCGGGCCAGCAGTCTGGGATGACGGCGTCTTTGTTGGTGGTCTATGGGCGCTCTATGGCTGCATTATTCATAGGCTGTATCGTATGTTCAATCACGTGGCTTTATATCCAAACGTTAATCTCGCGGGATATTGGTCGTGTGCACGGTTGCGCCGCCTTGCCCAATGATGTCCAGCCGATCGGCCAGACGTTGCAGCGCGCCCGCAACCTGTGGGCGATACCGGGCGGCGTTGTAAATTGTATCGACCGGGTCAGCGACGTGCACATGGTTGAGAGCCGCTTGATGACGAGCGGTCGCCTGGCCCATCATTGTCGCACCTGTGCGGCGCAAATCATGACGGGTCCGGCCTGACGCCTTGCTGTTGCCGACAAAGGTTTTCGTCGCGCGGTCCCGATTGTCGAGCGGAGTTGTGCCGTCGCCTTCATCAGCGCTGATCAAGACCAGAGCGTCCGGGTCCGGCTTCTCGGGCATGCGGGTCCGCAGCAATGCGATTGCCTGATTGCTCAACGGGATGATGGGTTCTTGCCCGTTCTTGATTTCCGGCAAACGCGATTGCTTGGCGTCGAAATCAAGGTCGAGCCAACGCGCATTGGCGACTTCGCTGCGTCTGGCAAGCATCAGCGGGAAAAATTGCAGCGCGGCGGCATAAGCTGATGATGAATCACGCAGAACCGGGATCAGCCGACTGAGTTCCTTGGCGTCGAGGACGCGCGGGCGGCGCTCCTCGGCGCTCTGCCGCTCGCGTTAAGTTTCGGCGACGGTTACGAGTGGCGGCAGCCACTGGGCATCTCGATCGTCGGAGGGCTGATGCCGCGCCAGGTGCTGACGCTCTACACCACGCGCTCCGTGTACCTGTTTTTTGACCGCTTCCGGTTGGCAGTGAGTAGCCGATGGCAGAAGAGGTTTGCCGGATTACCGTCGACCCCGGGAGCGGCGGACTGACGCACGCTCCGAACCAACAAATGGGCGCCGTCCACACATCCGAAGCCAGGGGGACGAACGGACGTCGAACGAAAGGTTGAGGCTTCTCAATTTTCATCACAACTGAAGCTTTGGAACAATGGGTAACAACAGCTATTAGAGATAACGCCTATGGTGCTCGAGCCGAGGCGGCGCAGGCGACGCTGTTCGGCCATTTGGCAGGTTCGGGGAACACGGGCATGCGCACAGGGAGGATTGCCGCAATCGCGGCTGTGGTTGTTGGCGGAATGTTGGGTAGCTGGCAGCTCCGCGCTGACCATGCCGCCCGATCCGCCGCACCGCCGGCCAACCAGACGATTCCGGTCACCGCTGGTGTCGCGCGAGCGCAGGACGTGCCGCACTACGTGGAAGGGCTGGGCACGGTGCTGGCCATCAACACGGTCAATGTAAAGACCCGGGTGGACGGCCAGATCATGCGGACTTTCTTCACCCAGGGCCAGGACGTCCTGCCGAACGATCCGATGTTCTTGATCGATCCTCGGCCGTACCAGGCCGCGCTGGACCAGGCCAAGGGCAACGCGGCCAAGGATACAGCCCAGTTGCAGGGCGCCGAGCGAGACCTGGTGCGCTACGGCAAGCTGGTCGGCAGCGGCTTTCAGACCCGACAGAGCTTCGAAGACCAGGAGGCGACGGTGGCGCAGCTGCGCGCCGCGGTGCAGGCGGACAATGCCGCGATCGAAACCGCGCAACTCAACCTGGGCTACACGATGATCCGGGCCCCGATCGGTGGGCGCACCGGTGCGCTGCTGGTCGATCCCGGTAACTACGTACAGGCCAGTACGGCAACGCCGCTGGTGTCGATCACCCAGATCAAACCGATCTACGTCAGCTTCACCGTCCCGGCGACCAACCTGAATGCAATCCAACGGAACCAGGCGACGCACAAGCTGGACGTCGATGCCTACGGTCCGAACGACGAGATCTTGCTGGGCAAGGGCGCGCTAACGTTCATCGACAACCACGTCAACACCAGCACCGGTACGATCGCGCTGGAGGGGACCTTCGCCAACGCCGACGAACGGCTGTGGCCGGGCGAGTTCGTCACGGCGCGCCTGATTCTGTCGGTGCGCCACAATGCCATCACGGTGCCTGAGACCGCGGTGATGGCAGGACCGAATGGCGACTACATCTATATCATTCGGCCGAACGACACGGTACAGCGCCGCTCCGTGCAGGTCGCCGTTCGCCAGGACGGGATTGCCGTGATCTCAAACGGCCTCGCTACTGGGGAGAAGGTGGTTGTGGCCGGGCAGTACCGCCTGACCAACGATGTGAAGGTACGGCTCGAGACGACCGACACCGCGACCACAGCCAACCGGCAGGCAGGCTGAGCGGACGATGAGTATTTCCGAAATCTTCATCCGCCGGCCGATCGCCACCGCGCTGCTGATGATCGGCATCACGGTGTTCGGTCTGGCGACGTTTACGATGTTGCCAGTAGCGGCTCTGCCCAACGTGGACTTCCCCACGATTGAAGTGACGGCAACTCTGCCGGGTGCCAGTCCGGACACGATGGCGGCCTCGGTAGCGACCCCGCTGGAGCAGCAGTTTGCCGCGATTCCCGGGTTGGACCAGATGACCTCCACCAGCGGCCTGGGAACGACCATGATCACGCTGCAATTCGACCTGTCCCGAGAGATCGACGGCGCTGCCGAGGACGTGCAGACCGCCATCAATGCCGCGAGCGGATTGCTGCCCAAGAACATGCCGTCGCCGCCGACCTTCAAGAAAACCAATCCGGCAGACCGGGCGATCCTGATCTACGCCGTCAGTTCCGATGCGATGCCGATCCAGGACATCGATCAATACGCCTACAATGTTCTGGCCGAGTCGATTTCGCGCGTGAGCGGCGTGTCCCAGGTCAATATAGCCGGCGAACAGATTCCGGCCGTACATGTGCAGATCAATCCGAGCGCGATTGCGTCGCGCGGTATCAGCCTGGAAGACGTGCGTACCGCCCTGGTGAATGCCACCACGGATCTTCCCAAGGGCAACATGGAGGGCACCAAGCAGGAATTCACAGTTGGCACAAATGACCAGTTGTTCGACGCCTCGTCGTTCCGCAACGTAATCGTGGCGTATCGCGACGGTGCGCCAGTGAGGGTCAAGGACGTCGGCGACGTCGTCAACTCTTCGCAGTATGCACGCACTGGCGCATGGTACGACCAGAAGCGGATCGAGTTGCTGCTGATCTATCGCGAACAGGGTGCCAACACCATCAAGGTGGTGGACGAAATCAAGGCCATGATGCCGCAATTGGAGGCATCGATCCCGCGTTCGGTGCACGTCGACCTGGTTTCCGATCGATCAACCAACATCCGCGATTCGGTCGCTGACGTCGAGATGACGCTGATGATCACCATTGGCCTCGTCGTGCTGACGATCTTCCTCTTCCTGCGCCAGTTGTGGGCGACGATCATTCCCAGCGTCACCGTGCCACTGGCATTGGTCGCGACCGCGGGTGTGATGTACATCGTTGGCTTCAGTCTCGACAACATCTCGCTGATGGCGTTGACCATCGCGGTCGGCTTTGTTGTCGATGACGCCATAGTGATGATCGAGAACATCGTGCGTTACGTCGAGCAGGGGGATCCCCCGTTCGAGGCGGCGCTCAAAGGCGCCGGACAGATCGGCTTCACCATCGTGTCGATCACCTTTTCGCTGATCGCCGTGTTCATTCCGCTCCTGTTCATGGGCGGTATCATCGGCCGGCTGTTCCGCGAGTTTGCGGTGACCGTCAGCGTGGCCGTCGTGGCCTCGGCCTTCGTATCGCTGACGCTTACACC
>JASHQG010000405.1 GCA_030037665.1 Acetobacteraceae bacterium | reverse complement strand
CCATTGCCGCCGTTGGCGGTCAAATTGGCGTTGTTGACGGGTCCGTTGCCGACCGTGGTCGTGCCGTCCCAGGATTGCGTCACGAGGCTGTCATAGAAGTCGGCGATGATGATCTGGCCGGCTTCCGTGAGATGCGTGCCGTCTACGAACAGGTGCGTCTGCGTGGCATCGGCAGACACCAGATACCCATAGGGCGCGTTCGCGGGTGGTGGCGTCGTGGTATTGGCACAAACGACGCCGCCTGCGAGTTTCGTGTAACCTGGGAAAATGCAGGCATATGACGAGATCGGCGCCGTGATTCCGAATGCCAATAGGTTCTGCTCGACGGCGGCAATGACGGCATAGGTATTCGCAAAGATGACTTTGACGCCGGCCGCCGCCAGATCGGCAAACGTGGCGTTGCTGATCGTTTGGCCATATGTGACCGCATTGGCGTCCGCCGACGGCGGCTGATACTCATTGGACACGATGATATAACGCGCACCGTCCTGCTGAAGCTGGGCGGCGGCGTTCGCGAGAGCTTGCGCCTCGGGCAACAGAAAGCCATTTGCGGCCGATGCATTGTTCTTAAATGTGTCCGCCGCATAGAAGGCGTCATTCCCACCGCTGCTGATCAGGTAGAGTGCGTCGGGGTTGGCGTGGAAATTGACGCTCGCCAGATAGTTGCTGATTTGCTCGGCCGTGCCGGGGAGGTTTGGATTGGCCGTCCCGTATGTGGTCGAGAACAAGTTTTGGAATCCCGCACCCTTAGTAGGGTAAAGAGCATCGTCGTCGAACGCACCACCGATTGCATAATTGGTTCCGCCGGGCGTGTTTGCCGGGCTTGCTGGAAGACCAAAGAAGCTCCCGAGAATCTGTGCATTGCCGGGGCCGGGACCGGTAAAGTGAGCGTTCCCGCCGTTGGCCAGCGAATCCTTGATCCACTGATCAACGAGAAGGGCCTCAAGTCCAGAGCCGGTCGGCGCGTTGGCGAACCAGCCGGTATCGGTCGTGCTGTCTCCGAAGGCGATCAGTTGATTGAAATTTTGCGCGTGTGCCTGGTATGCCAGGCACAAAAGCGAGCCTCCCGCCAAAGCGGCTTTTTTCAGCATCATCAAGACCCCCCAGCGCCAGCGTCATCGGCGAGCGCAACGCCCGCAGTGGTGCTCGGCGAGAACAGATAGTCCGCGCCCAACTCAGAGCCGAAGATGTGGATCTTCGTGTCGTTCGAGCCGACTACGGCGTTGCCGTTGGTGGATTGCGAGCCGCCAAAGCCGGCCGCCCACACGCTCGAGCGCCGCGCGAAGCTCGGCGCCTCGCGTAGCATCCCGCTGAGCGCCGTATCAGGATCGGTTTCGTTTGCGACGCTCTCCGCGCGGCCATGACCCCGCTGCATCCGCCGACAGAACCTGCTGCGTCGAATTCCAATCGGTCGGCGGTACAGGGATGAATTCGACGGCATTTCGCCAACTCGACGTTTCGGAAAAGCTCATCAGCAAGAGTATGTCCGGGCATACGGTCGACGCCTCCTTGGAGAGCGTGATGCCATTCAATTGCTCTTACACCACGTCCGAAGGCACGATCATTCCAACAGCTTCATCCTCGCTGTCTGCACACGTACAATCATTTCGTCCACGAGCTTAGTATCCGAGTAGTCGACCACGCGCATCACCCTGTCTTGTTCGTCGAAATAGACGAACCACACGCAGTGCTGCCGGTAATCGCCGCCACCCAGATCCGTCAGCGGGTGTGACTGAAGTCGTGTGACGGCGACGCGCTTGTCCGCATCAAGATAAATCTCGGTCGCGGTTACCTCGAAGTCCGAGGTGAAGTTTTCGTTGAACGACACGAACTGGCGCTTGACTGCATCTGCGCCATGCCATTCACCAGCGTAAGGTTGAGTGCCCATGAACTCGTAGACGAAGTTGGGCGCAGTGTGGGCCTGGAAGGCCGCGAAGTCGGCCTTCTCAGTACAGAAGGTGATAACCGTCTCGACGTATTTACGATTTAGCATGTTGGACCTCCTGCCAGGGAATTGGCGAAGGTCATCAAGCATAGTTTCGCATACGACCGGTAATAGTGTTTTCCGGGGAGCCCTATCGTGAAGAGCTATGGCATGTATGCCAACGCGCCGCGCCAGTCTGCCAACTGAACTCGCTCCAGGATGATCCGCTCGGCGAGCTGGATGACGGCGTTCACGGATTCACTCCGAGGCACGCCTGCGACCGTGTAGAGCGACACCGTCATCGGCGAGATCGGTTCGGCAATGCGACGCCACCGCAAATCACCACGGTCCGCCACCCAGGAGGGCACGATCGCCGCACCGACCCCAGCATCGACCAGGGCCAGCAGCGTTCGGGTCGAATTGGCCTCGGCCACGACGTTGGCCTCGGCGCCGATACTCTTTAGCGCCAACACAACCGACTCACGGGTGCTGCGACCCGGCATAAGCAGCGGGATGCCGGCCAGGTCGGCGAGCGACGCTACGCCGGACGCCTCCCGCCGGCCGTCACGTTGGTCGACCAGAAAGAGCTGCTGCGTGTAGAGCGGGCGGCGTTCGAGGGCCGGCAGCAATTCATCATCGAAGACGATCGCCAGATCCAGCTCACCACGACGCAGGCTTTGCCGCTGGAGGTAGCTGGGTGCCTCAACAATCCGAACCCGCAATTTCGGATGTCGCCGGACAGCCGCCGAGACGATCGGTGAGGCCAGCACGGCTCCTAAAGCCGAAGGCAGTCCAATGACCACTTCCCCAGAGGGTTCGCTGTCGCTTTTTAGCTCATCGCGGATATTGTCGATTGCCGTCAGGACCGATCGGGCCCGCCCATAGAGCATCAATCCGGCCGCCGTCGCCTCGATGCCGCGCTGACTGCGAATCAACAGTCGGATCCCAAGCTCGTCCTCCAAGCCGGCGATCTGCTCGCTCAACGCGGGTTGCGCGACGTTCGCGCGCTTGGCGGCACGCGAGAAGCTGCCCGAGTCGACGACCGC
>JASHQG010000053.1 GCA_030037665.1 Acetobacteraceae bacterium | reverse complement strand
TGGCATGGCCGTTAATCCTGGATTTCTACGTCGAACCTTGCGGCACGGTCAGCCTCCGCGTTCTCTCATTCTGACCAGCCGCGTGCCGGCCGCGGTATCCCAAAACGCGGGGTGGATGAAGGGGTCAAAGGCACACCCGGCGGCGTGCTGTCGCGCGCGGAATCCCGGCTATTGCGGCACTATCCGGAAGCAAACGCCGGGGAATTCCCGCCTTCATGGCAGGGCGTCGGGAGAACGGGGCCTGTTCCGCTCATTTTCGGCAACCCGACACCGTCGGCGCGACACGCGGAAGCCTACCTCGACGCAACAGTGTCATGCCGATACACCAATGCCGGCGCGATCAGGCCCTCAGCCGGCGGAGACTTCACCCGCCTCCGGGAAGGCAATGTCGTCGTAGAACTCGCTGACGGGAATCTCGATGTCGATTTCGGGCATGCGAAGGATGCCGTCGCCGGTCAGGGCGGTCGTGCGCCGGGTTTCGTCCGGTGCGGTGCGTTCCATGACGATGATGTCGGAGCTGGTTGATTCGAGGGTCACATAGCGCCGGATGGAGGGAACGGCGGCGTACTCACCGAGTTTCACAATGCGATCGACACGGCCGGAGGTGGGGCTGATCACTTCGAAAACCACGACAACGCCGGGAACGACGCGGTCCTCGTCCCGGAGCTTCGAGCAGCTGACCAGGGCGTCGGGATAGCGGACGGCTCTGTTGACGGTTTGAACGCCCGCGTCGGGTCCGAGCGGACGGCATCCGCTACCACGCAGTCTGTAACGCAAGGCGGCGCGCACGTTCAGGGCGATGGTTGAATGACGAATGTTTCCGCCGGTCATGGCAACCGGCTGCAAGCCGTCGAACTCGTAGCGCATCTCCTGCGCTTCGGCCCAGGCGAAGAACTGCTCCTGCGTCCAGAGTTGGCCGAGGGGGACACTCATGACGGCAAGTTTAGCACGGGCCGGCACAGACTTCTCCTGCTGGAATCGAGGTTGCGGCTGCAGCCGGGAACCTTGCTCGCAAGCCGGGCGAGCGGCTGGATTCAAGACATATCGAGTTCGCCGACGATGCCGGGTTCCTTCAGACGGAGGTGGTCTGCCTGGCCCAAGAATTTGGAGTCATCGGGTGGGTGGCCGCACGCGTGGTCCCGGACTTCCTCGAGCGTTGCCCGGGAGCCATCCGGCCACTGGGCGACAGCATCAGGCGACACCATCAGGGTTTCCCGATGGAATCAACATATTATCTTTTCTATGCCCGCCGGTACGTTCGGGTTGGGGCTTATGTACCCGACAGTCGCCATCGGAAACGAACCCGCCGTACCACCGGCGTGGCCGCCACCAGAGCGACGCCGCGCAGAACCGGCAGCGCCATCACTAGCAGCGCCGGCGACCCGCTCGGCAGGTGCCCCGCCTATCCCAAAAGATTTCGATCCTCGCTGCTTTGGTCGTTCCAGGAGGAAAATTAGGGTGGTGGTGTGCAACCCTGCCGACCCTTGCGGCAGAGTTCCACACGCTGTCTGACGTAAGCGAACCCCTTAGAATGGGATATCGCCAACAGGGTTGTTGTCGCTCGACGCGCCCGGGTCTCGTTCGTTCACTGTGTCGCGCGCGTTGGCGCCGTCCAGCATGATGAGCTTGCCGTTGAAGGGCTGCAGAACGATCTCCGTGGTGAAGCGCTCTTCGTTGTGCTGGTCCGTCCACTTGCGGGTTTTCAGCGAGCCTTCGACGTAAAGCTTGCTGCCCTTGCGAAGGTACCTCTCGACGACGTTTGCCAGTCCGTCGCTGAAGATCACGACGCGATGCCATTCGGTCTGCTCGCGGCACTCACCGCTGCGCTTGTCGGTCCAGGATTCCGTGGTCGCGATCGAGAGGTTCACCACCTTGGCACCACTTTGCATGCTGCGGACTTCCGGGTCGTGCCCGAGGTTGCCGATCAGCTGCACTTTGTTGAGGTATCCGGCCATCGTCGTTCTCCAATTCTGTTGTTCCTCGAGAGGAGGAACGGCCGCTGCCGGTCCGGGCCTCTCGGGTGCGGTCTGCCGAGGCCGGCATGAGGCGCGAACGGAAACCCCTGAGGGCAGCATGGGCGCGGGAGCGAAGCGACACGGTGCTGCCCGAACCGGAGGCGCTTCGCCCTGGCGAAGCGGGGGTTTTTGAGTGAGTGATGGCCGGCCTAGACCGCGTCCGTCGTGAGAGGCGCGGACCGGCAGGCGGCATTGTTCCGCTGTTCATGCGTCTGCGCCGATCTTCGGTCAGCGCAGGGATTTCGGCATCTTTCTCGCGGCGAAGTGGTGGAGGGGGGAGGGATGTGGCTCGCTGCCGGCCCCCGAAAACCTGGCGGCAGCGCTCGATACGTTGGTCACAGTCTGACACTTGGTGTTTGTCACGTACGGTCGGTTTTGAGCCATAGCGGGCATTCCTGATGGGCACGATTCGAGTAGGCTGTGATTAGAAGGGCGTTCCATCAGGGGGAGCAGGATGAAGGCAGGCGATGTTCTGATCAGCCGTCGGCCAGACGGGCACTGGTCTGTCGTTAAGGTCCTAATCATCGACGTATGGCCCGACGGCAGTCAGGTTTTTCACTGCATGTTCTACAAAGAAACCGCAGAAAGACCCACCGAGCAAACGGTTGAGTCTCTACAAGTGCTAGCAATGCATTCTCCCGTGGCGGAAGAGACCTATCGGCAGGGATGGGAGGTCCTTTGCTCGTACCCTGTGCCCGATCACGAGCTGGAAGGATTCCACGAGTACTTGAAGCTCACCGATTTTCCTCG
>JASHQG010000404.1 GCA_030037665.1 Acetobacteraceae bacterium | reverse complement strand
ATACCTCGTTAGAATGCAATAATGATAGAGCTTTTTGCGGCCGGGCTGCCATGCAACGGAGCGTTGGTCTCTGTTGGACCGGGAAAATGCACCGCCGGCCGCCCCGGCGGTTACGACAGGCCCGGCAGCAGCGAGGGCGCCCCACCACGGGAGCACTGCTGCGGCGCGTCGCGCACGGCCGGGTGGTTTGCTGCATGAGTTCGACTTCGCCGCGGAGACCACGTAGCACTAGAGCTGAAACAACGGTCTCTCGAGCGTTGCAGGGTCGGCCCTCGGGCGGTCCGTACGCGTGAATACCATCAACACCCACCGTGTTGTCGGTCCGGACCGGCGCCGGTATCAGCAAACGTGCTTGTCGCTTAACGTTCGAAACGAAAGCTGTCTCTTCGTACATCGCGACAATGCGGGATAGGCTCGCATCGGCAATTAAGGAATTCGCATTTGGACCGCGACCTGATCGGCTACGGCGGCAATCCGCCGAACCCGCACTGGCCCGGCGAGGCACGCCTGGCGGTCAACTTTGTGCTGAATTTCGAGGAAGGGTCGGAACCCTCTGTTCCTGACGGCGACCCGGCGTCGGAATGGGGCCTGACCGAATATGGTGGCGTCAGTCCCGGTGTGGCCGGCCGCGACCTCGCCGCTGAAGGGATGTTCGCCTACGGCAGCCGCGTCGGCTTCTGGCGGATCCTGCGATTGTTCCGCGAACGCCATTGGCCGCTGACCGTCTTCGGCTGTGCGCTGGCGTTGGAGCGGCATCCACCCGCCGCCGCGGCCATCCGCACCGCGGGGTTCGACGTGTGCTGCCACGGCTGGCGATGGGAGAAGCATTTCGAACTGTCCGAGGCCGTGGAACGCGAGCGCATCGCCCGCGCCGTTGCGTCGCTGACGCGGACGATGGGCGAGCGTCCGCTTGGCTGGTATTGCCGCAGCGGACCGGGCGTGAACACCCGGCGATTGCTGGTTGAGGAAGGCGGATTTCTTTACGACTCCGATGCTTATGACGACGAGCTGCCATACTGGAGCATGGTGTCTCGCAAGCCACATCTGGTGGTGCCGTACACCCTCTCCACCAACGATTCAAAATTTGGCCGCGGCACGTTTGCCACCGGCGACGATTTCTTTGCTTATTGCCGAGACGCGTTCGAATTCCTTTATCGCGAGGGCCGCGTCCAGCCGCGCATGCTGTCGATCGGCCTGCACCAACGGCTGATCGGCCACCCGGCGCGCGCCGCGGGGTTGGAGCGGCTGCTCGACCACGTCGGACGATTCGCCGGTGTCTGGGTGACGCGGCGACTGGACATTGCGCGGCATTGGGCAGCCACGCATCCGGCGCCAGTTGCGGGAACCGGCGGCAGTTGATATCGGCGCGTTCATGCCGCGACGCAGCATACAGACGCGATGAATGCTCAGGTCAGCATCTGGACACGGCGCCGGCGCCTGGCCCAGGCTTGGCTCGCCGATCGCCGCCAGTTCGCCGAGCCGCGCCTGCCGCGCACCTGTCCGATCTGCGGCTGTAGAGGGGTGTTTGTCAGCGTCGGCCATCCGCCGCGTTGGGACGCGCGTTGCCCGAACTGCGGCAGCCGCGAGCGCCACCGCCTTGTCCATCTCTGGATCGTCGAGGGAGGGGGCAACAAGCTGGACGGCAAGCGGATCATGCATTTCGCGCCGGAAAAGATCATGATGCGGCAGATGCGGGGGAACCCGCTCTACGAGACGGCGGATTTGCACCAGCCAGGCGTGACGCACCGGGTGGACATCACGCATGTCGAGCTGCCGGATGCGAGCTACGACGTGGTGATAGCGAACCATGTGCTGGAACACGTTGCGGATGACCGAGTGGCGATGCGGCAGGTCCACCGCCTGTTGAAGCCGGGTGGATTGGCACTGCTGACCGTGCCGGTCAACGCGTCGCGCCAGGAGACGTATGAGAACCCGGCGATCACAGCTTCGGCGGAACGCCACGCACATTTCGGAGCCGAGGATCACGTCCGGTATTATGGGCTGGATTTTGCCGACCGCCTGCGTGAGGCGGGTTTCGCGGTGGAGACGTTCCGTATGACGCCGGAGGAGGAGGTCCGGTACGGACTGCTGCGGTATGAGTGGCTCTACGTGGCAGCCAAGAAACCCCTCCCACCTGTCGTGGGACAAGTCGACGCGCGGGAGGCCAGGGGATGAGCGAGCAACCAGCAGGTCTCTTACCTGATGAGTCGCGCTTGCCGAACTGCCGAGCGAAGCGGGAGAGGGCTTTGTCGCCATCCATCCTCGTCCTCAAGCTGGGCGCACTCGGCAACATGGTGCTGTCGCTCGGTGCCTTCGCTGCCGTCCGTCGCCACCACGCGGACGCCACCGTCACCCTGCTCACGACGGCACCGTACGGCGCTTGGATGGCCACTTCGCCCTATTTTAACTCTATCTTGATCGACACCCGCCCCCCACCGTGGCACATCCCTGCCGTCCTCCGCCTTCGTCGGATGCTGGTCGGCGGCCATTTCGACCGCGTGTACGACCTGCAGACTTCCAGTCGCTCCTCCTGGTATTTCCGTCTCTTCCCCGCCTCCGCCCGTCCCCAATGGTCTGGCATCGCCCCGGACTGCTCGTTTCCCGACCGTGACCGTGACCGCGACCACATGCATGACATCGACCGCCAGCAGGGCCAGTTGCATCAGGCCGGGATCACAGACTTCCCACCCGCTGATCTGTCATGGTCGCACGGGGAGATCGCGCGGTTTGCCCTGCCGCGTCGGATTGCGCTCTTGGTTCCCGGCAGCTCGCCCCACCGCCCGGTGAAGCGTTGGCCGGTTGCGCAGTATCGCGCACTCGCGGTCGCCCTGGAGCACCGTGGACTGGCACCCGTCGTGGTTGGCACCGAGCGCGATCTGGGGGCGGCCATCGCCAACGGCACCCGGGCGATCGACCTGACCGGCAAAACGAGCTTTGGCGACCTCGCCGACCTCGGCCGCGTCGCCGAATTCGCTGTCGGCAATGACACCGGCCCAATGCACCTGGTCGCCGTCGCTGGTTGCCCCTCGCTGGTCTTGTTCTCACGTGATTCCGACCCCGCCCGCTGCGCCCCGCGCGGGCGGGACGTGCGCGTGCTGCGGCGCGCCGATCTTGGCGAACTGACGCTGCCGGAGGTGCTCTCCGCCCTGCCTGTCCCGCTCGAGGCGCCCGTCTGATGGCGGATCAGCCCGCCGCCACTCTGCCCGGGCCGACCCTTCCCGTCCCAGACGGTGTACCACTGCCACAACGCTACTGGGCTATTCTCACCATCGCGTTGGGTTTGACGCTGGCGGTGCTGGACGGCGCCATCGCCAATGTCGCGCTGCCGACCATCGCGCGCGATGTGCATGCCTCGCCATCTGCCTCGATCTGGGTCGTGAACGCCTACCAGCTGGCGGTGACCATCTCGCTGCTGCCGATGTCATCGCTCGGCGACATCATCGGCCACCGTCGCGTCTATCAGGCCGGGCTGATCGTGTTCACCCTGGCATCGCTGAACTGCGCGTTGTCCACATCGCTGGCCAGTCTGACCATCGCCCGCGTCATCCAGGGATTCGGCGCCGCCGGAATCATGAGCGTCAACGGCGCGCTCGTGCGCTTCATCTATCCGCGCCGCTGGCTCGGCCGCGGCGTCGGGCTGAACGCGACGATTGGCTCCATCGCCTCCGCCGTCGGTCCCACTGTCGCCGCAGGCATCCTGTCGGTTGCCACCTGGCCGTGGTTGTTCGCGGTGAACATACCGATCGGCCTGATCGCCATCCCGATCGCGTTTCGCGCGCTGCCGACGACGCCCACGTCCGGCCAGCGCTTCGATGTCGCGAGCGCGGTGATGAATGCGCTGACATTCGGCTTGCTGATCACCGCAATTGCCGGCCTGGGCCACGGAGAGAACCTCGGTAATGTCCTCGCCGAACTGTTCCTCGCGGTCGGGGTCGGATTTGTCATGGTGGCCCGACAGATGGCGCGAGCCTCCCCGCTCCTGCCGATCGACCTGCTGCGCATTCCCCTGTTCGCCTTATCCGTCGCCACGTCGGTGTGTTCTTTCGTGGCGCAGGCAATGGCGCTGGTCTCGTTGCCGTTCCTGCTGGAGAACACGCTCGGCTTCAACGAAGTCCACACCGGTCTGTTGATGACGCCGTGGCCGTTGACGGTCGCGATCATCGCGCCGTTTGCGGGCCGCGCCGCGGACCGTTATCCGGTCGGCATCCTCAGCGGCTGCGGTCTCGGCGTACTGGCCGCCGGTTTGTTCACGCTGGCCTTCCTGCCGGCCCATCCGTCGGCGCTCAACATCGGTTGGAGGATGCTGATTTGCGGCCTGGGCTTCGGCGTCTTCAACACGCCGAACAACCGCGCGATCATCATGTCGGCGCCGCCCGTGCGCAGCGGCGGCGCGAGCGGCATGCAGGCGACCGCGCGATTGCTCGGGCAAACGCTGGGTGCGGCACTGGTGGCGCTGGTGTTCGGCCTGTTTACCGTGCACGGCACGACAGTATCCATGCTCGTCGCCGGATTTGCCGCTGCCGCCGCAGCGGGGGTGAGCTTCCTACGAACGGGCGCGCGCTAGGAGACAGTTTGTTCCAGCGCCGCGCTCATCCCTCCATCGATCGCCCCCGCCTGTCCGGTGACGTGGGACGACCGGTCCGATGCGAAGGGTAGGCTTGGCGGGTTCCGGCGGACTGACCCTGCGCGTCATGGCACGCGCTCTGCAATCCGGTGTCACGGACGAGTGCAAGGCGGTTTACAGATAGCCGGGCGCTTGTTGCGGCATCCGCGACCCGGAAACTGTCTCTGTGGTCCAGTGACGTTCTTCGTCGTTCCCCGTGCCGCGCTAGGACAGAAGCGAACCGCGCGGCCGGAAAATAGGCACGCAGGGATAGACAGACATCGCAGGATCTGGCTGAGATCCCCGTCCGTGTCCCGCGAGAGAGCACCGCATGTCATCCAGCCAGGCCCGCGCCAACGAGTACCCCATTCCACCCAGGATGAAAGCCTGGGTGCTCGGTGGTCCGGAGGAACTCTCGCTGGTCGACAAACCTGTACCGGAGCCCGGACCCGCCGAGGTGCTGGTGCGGGTCGATGCCATCGCGGTGTGTGCGACTGACATCGAGATCCTGCAGCATGGCGTGCCGGCGATGATCGATGGCGGGCTGCCGTTCAACAGGAATTACACCCCCGGCCACGAATATATGGGAACCGTGGTCAAGCTCGGCCCTTCGGTTGACGAATTCCAGATCGGCGATCGCATCGCGGTGGAAGTACATGCCGGCTGCGGCCGCTGCCAGCGCTGCCGCGAGGGCATGTATACGTCGTGCCTGAATTACGGCTACCGCGCGAAGGGCCACCGCGCCAACGGCTTCACCACAGACGGCGGGTTCGCCGAATATGCGGTGAACAGCGTGAACACGATGGTTCACATCCCGGATGACATGAGTGATGCCGAAGCGACGCTGATCGTCACGGCGGGCACTGCGATGTACGGGCTGGATGTGATGGGCGGAATCATTGCCGGCGAGGCGGTGGTGGTGACCGGACCGGGTCCGATCGGGCTGACCGGAGTGGGCGTGGCGAAGGCGCTTGGCGCGCAGCCGGTGATCCTCACCGGCACGCGCGATTCGCGCCTGGAGATGGGCCGCAAACTCGGCGCCGACGAAGTGATCAACATCACCCGCGACGATCCGGTGGAAGCGGTGCGCCGCATCACCGGCGGCAAGGGTGTGCAATACGTGCTGGAGTGCTCCGGTGCGGCGAATGCGCTGAACGAGGCGGCACGGATGGTCAATCGCGGCGGCCGCATCTGCCTCGCGGCGTTTCCGCATGAGTCAGTGCAAGTGGACCTGGCATCTATCGTGCGTAACAATATCTACGTGTTCGGCATTCGTGGCGAGGGCCGCAGCGCCACACATCGTGCAGCAGCACTGATGGCGCAGAAGCGGTTCGACGCAAAGTTGATCCACACCCACACTTTCCCGCTGAGCGAAGTACCGACGGCAATCCGCTACGCACGCGAGCGGATCGATGACGCGATCAAGGTGGTGGTGCAGATCAGGCAGAACTGACGCGTGTGACACGTACAGCATCCGCCTGGTGGCCTCGAAGCGAGCGAACGGCTGGACCGGGGAACACGACGTGGCTTCTTGCCGTGGGCAGCTATCCTTCACCCCGAGCACGCAGAATGGCACGGCCGAACGCGCCGAGACCGAGGTTGATCGCAATGCCCGCCAGCGACAGAAGCACCAGCGCTGCGAACATGCGCGCTATTTCCAGGCGATAGCCGGCCTCCAGAATCCGATATGCCAGGCCGGACGCGAAGCCGCCCGAACCGGCGACGAACTCCGCTACCACGGCACCGACCAGCGCCAGTCCTCCGGAGATACGCAGACCGGACAGGAAATACGGCAGCGCCGCTGGCAAACGTAGCAGGCGCAACGTCTTCCATCGCCCGGCGCCGTAGAGCCGGAACAGGTCGGCCAGCTCGCGTGGTGCCGACCCCAGGCCTTCTGCCGTATTGGCCAACACGGGGAAGAACGCAACGATGGTCGCACACACGACAAGCGACGCGAATGGATTACCGACCCACACGATGATCAGCGGTGCGATCGCGACGATCGGCGTCACTTGCAGCACGACCGCCCACGGCTGGATTGCGGCCTGCGCCACGCGGCTCAGCGCCATGGCGACGGCGAGCACCGCGCCGAGGGACGCCGCGGCAATCAGTGCGACAAAGGTCACGGTGAGCGTCGAGACCAGCGACATCAGCAAAACATTCGGATCGGCGAAGAACGCGCGCACGATGGCGATCGGTCCTGGCACAAGATAGACCGGCACACCGGTGATACGTACTGCGGCTTCCCACACGGCAAGCGCCAGGAAGCCGAGCACGGCCGGCGCGAAATGAAACAGCGGTACCTGGCGGACGCGGTCTTCTGATGGCATCACGTTGCTGCTCTAATCCATCCCGGTTCGATCACCAAACAGGGGAGGCCCGATGATCATTCGCGAATGGCGCGGCTACGCGGCGTCGGCGCGCGCCGATGCATATCCGGTCCATTTCCGTAGTGCGGTGCTGCCCGAACTCCGACGGATCCCGGGATTCCTCGGGGCATGTCTCGGCCAGTGCCGCTTGGCTGACCGGGTCGAGTTCCTGGTGCTGACCCGCTGGCAGTCGCTGGACGCAATCGGCGCATTCGCGGGGGATGACCTGGACGCAGCGGTCCTCGAGCCTGCTGCCGTTGCCGCCTTGCTCGCCTACGACAGAACGGTGCGGCACTATGAGGTCATCGAGGACGCCTGACGTCGATCACAGGTCTGCCGCGACGGCATTGCACGTCACGCCCGTCCTGAGACCGCGGGGCCGACAATGCTTGCCATGGTCGGCGGTGATGCAGTCAGTGCCCTTCCAGTGCCGCCGCCATCGCGCGCGAAATCTCCGCCACCAGCGTCGCGTAGGCCGGCTCTAGCCGTGTCTCCGGTCCAGGACGCAGAGCCGACATCATTTGCCGTTCAACCCGCCCTGGTCGTGGAGTCATCAACACAATGCGTCGTGCGAGGAACGCCGCTTCGTAGATCGAGT
>JASHQG010000403.1 GCA_030037665.1 Acetobacteraceae bacterium | reverse complement strand
CACCAGAATTACCAGAGCGACGATCAATGGTCTCGACCGAAGCGGATCGCGGCTCCGGGACCGACCGCTCAGGCGTCCATGGTATTTCTGGTGATGAGGCGGCTGCCACGCCGGTAGGTCAGGTAGGCCCAAAGCCAGTTCAGCACCACGGTGGCGCGATTGCGTCCGCCGGCGAGAAGCAACACGTGGGCGAGGCCCCACAGCCACCACGCGGGCGCGCCCCATAACCGGAGCCGGCGCACTTCCACGACCGAAGCAAGGCGTCCGATGGTCGCGAGATTGCCATAATGGCAGTACTGAAAGGCCTCCGGCGCCGAATGCCCCTTGATGGCCGCGCGAATCACACTCGCGACGTACCGCCCCTGTTGCTTTGCCGCCGGTGCCAGCCCCGGGACGCTGGCGCCGGCCCACCCGTTCGAGGCGGCTGTGTCGCCGATCGCGAAGACGCCGACACAGTCCTGAACCGCAAGATTGCTGTCGACAACGACACGACCGGATTTGTCCGCGGCCCGTCCCAGCCACTTAGCGGCCGGTGACGCCGCCACCCCCGCCGCCCAGAATGTTGTCCGGGCTGCGATGCGGATTCCGTCGATCGCCACTCCATCCTCGTCGATATCGGTTACTTTCGCGCCTGTACGAACCTCCACGCCGAGGTCACGCAACGACCGCTCCGCGCGAGCAGAAAGAGCCGACGAGAACGCGGGCAGGATCCGGGGAGCCGACTGCACCAGGATGACCCGGGCGGTGGCCGGATCGATAGCGCGGTACTCGCTTTCAAGACCCGTGCGGGCGAGCTCAGCCACTGCGCCAGCCAGTTCAACTCCAGTCGGTCCGCCACCGACGACCACGAACGTAAGCCACGCTTCGCGCCCGGCCCTATCTCCCTCGCTTTCCGCCTGCTCGAATGCCAGCAGCATCCGGCTGCGCATTGCCGTCGCATCCTCGATGCTCTTGAGCCCCGGGGCACAAGCCGCCCACTCGTCTCGACCGAAATAACTGTGCTGAGCGCCGGTCGCGAGAACCAGATAGTCGAACGAAATGCGGTCGGTGGTCAGCAGAATCTCACGGGCAGCGTAATCCACGCCCACCACCTCACCCAGCCGAACGGTCACGTTTCGCTGGTCTCGCAGGATGCTTCGGATGGGCAGCGCGATATCGGCCGGCGATAAGGCCGCAGTCGCCACCTGGTAGAGGAGTGGTTGGAACAGATAGTGATTGCGTCGGTCGATCAGCGTGATCCGGCAGGAGGTCCATCGCAGGCGGCGCACCGCGGCGATTCCGCCGAAACCGCCGCCCACGACGACGACGTGCGGAACCGGGTCACCCTTCCGGCCCGGCATCCGCAGGACGGTGCTTATCCAGCGGGAACCCAGGGCGTCGAGTGACAGCTGTCCAGCCCCCTTCGCCGCGAGCAGTAAGAGCATCAGAGTGATGCCGAATGGATGAGGCGCACCGACAGAAAGGACGGTGGGTGGAGCCAGTGCGCACAATAACAGTGCTACCGGCCGTGTCGTCAGGCCGAGCACAAGCGCCCAACACAGCAGAAGCGTCCACCAAGGCGCCGTGACCAGCTCGCCGGTGAAGGGTGCTCGCCACGCGGCGGAGCCGGTCCCTCCGGCGATCGCGATCGCGAGATAGACGCGCGTCCCAAGTGGAAGCGCGAGTTCGGCCAGGGCGTCACTCGCGGTGTAAAGCCGACTGATGGATCTCACCGCCCAAATCGGTACGCGCGCGAGGCCAGCCGAAAACAAGCGATCAAGGGAAAGTGGCCCCGCGCCGCCAATGATCAGCCAGATCAGAAGAACAATCTGTGGACTAGCCAGATGTGCCCCAGACAGGTGTTGGCTGAGGCCGAAGACAAGAAGCAGGGCCATCGGACGGGTTACGAGGCCGGTCGCGAGGAGGAGCGGGCCGATGCTCCGGATCAGCATGCCGCCGCCTGACGTTGCTTCAGAAAACCCGTCGGTGCGCATCATCATCATGATCTGGTGGACGAAGAGAGCCTCGCTGAGCCAGATCCGCGCCAGGAGGAGAAGGACAGCGCCAGCGACGCCTCCGGCGATCACGGTCCCACGCCGGACGGCTTCCCACCACTCGAGCACCGCCGCGACGTGTTCCACGCCAAGCTCTGGCGCTGCGAGGCGCGCAATCTCTGTGGCCCCCGCGACCTCCGGGCGATCGGGCTGTGACGGAACGTCGCGCACTTTACGACACGAAAGCGATCGCACGTCCCACGGCCCCGTCGAACGGAACGCCGGGAATCAGCCGCATGGCGCACATGCTCGGATGTGCGACGGTGCGGTGCGTCGAAGCCAGGCGCCAGTTGGTAGAGGCGATTGTGAGACCTCCGAGCAGAAGCACCCCAAAAAGCGCGACCTCGAGCCAGCGGAACCCGCCGAGGCTGAGTTGGTCCGGGATATTGCCCCCCAAAACTTGGAAGAAGGTGTGGCTCGGATTGTCACGCATATTGTCACGCATGGCGGTAACCTCGCCGAGTTCATGAGTGTGATCCCCCATATTCGTGGATTTACGAGAGCGGGTTACGAAGTGCGTCGCTGCTAGCGCCACTGCGCACTGACGATATTTGTCGCCTCGAGAGGTGTAACCGCCCGCCGTTCCCCTCGAACGAAGAGGCCAGCGAACCGTGGTCGAGAAGGCGGATTACGCGTCCGCCAAGGCATCGCGCATTCGCGGAGCAGGACGTAGGACATGCGCCGTTGGCTGTCGGTTGAGATCGGAGCCCGCCCGCTGACCGTACTGGTCACCCGGTCGGTCGCCCGTCCGGTCTCGGGCGCGCCTCTCACCTCTGAAGGTTGTTCGTCCTGTCCCCGCATGAACTCCAAGGCTGCCGAGCTCCCCCGGGCGCTGACGGATCTGGTGCTGCTGACCTTCCGTGTGACCTACTCGAACTATCTCGCTCGGCGCGATCCTCATCCGTTGGAACCAGCCAACCAGGGGGGCACCAGCCGGGTCGGGATCGGCGATTGATCTAAACATGTCACTTTGTGACGCGAGGAAAATGTGAGCTGCGGTACAATTCTGCGACTGCCGGTATGATCATTCCCGCGATACTGGCCTCGTCCTTCCCTCGCGATTGAGGGCGACAGCCTCGCAAGCCGCGTTGCGGAGACGGCACAATGCGCGGATTAGCTGAGGTTTCATGCGCGCCTTCTCACGGACCCCGATATGGTCTAGCAGTGGCTTCTGGCTCAACCGTCGGGTTATCGTCTCTCACAGGGGCCGAGCGGCGCTGGTAACAGCGGCCTCACAGGGGCATTGTCAGGGTAGCGCATCGCCGGCGGCGACGCTTTAAGGTCAAGCGGTACGATCAGTGATCCGCGATAGGATTCCCTCGCGTGCCCCTCCCGTCCATTCTGGTATCGGCAGTCGGGATTGAAACGTCCTGGCCGAGAGAGTCCCTGCGGTCAGGCGGCAGGTTGGGAGCTAAGACGAAGTTCCGGCCCCAGATGGTGGTATGTGCATTCTAGAATGACAGACTCCGCGCGCGATGGCAAAATGCCCACGACAATTGCGGACGGGTAGCGGCATGGGCAGACCACGAGAGTTCGACGAAGCGGAGGTGCTCGATGCGGCCGCCGGCTGTTTTTGGTCTCAGGGCTACGAGGCCACCTCTGTCAAGGACTTGATGAAGAGGACGGGGCTTACCGCCGCAAGCCTGTACAACGCCTATGGCGACAAGCGCGCGATCTTCGAAACGTCTCTTAGACACTACATCGAACGCAGCATTGGAGAGCGCATACGTCGCTGCGAGGCGCTGCCTCCCCGCGATGCGATCCAGGCGTTTTTCCATGACATCCTGCATCGCTCGCTCGCTGATCGCGAGCGCAAGGGTTGTATGGTTGTGAACTCAGCGCTCGAGCTGGCGCCGCACGATCCGGAATTGCAAAAGGTTATCGCCGGAGCCCTGCGGCGGATCGAGCGATTTTTCCTAGCGTGCACCGAGAAAGGGCAAGCGAACGGCACGATCACGCGCTCGCGACCTGCCCATGCCCTGGCGCAGCATCTGCTCGCCGTACTGATGGGTGTGCGCGTTCTGGCCCGTGCACGCCCTGAGCGGCCGCTTTTGGAGGGGGCTATCGGGACGGCGCTCACCTTACTCGACGACCGCTAATTGGCGACGCGTCAGACGGAACACGAAAGATCGCGGTTCGAGGAAAGGGGTATTGTAACCCAGCCAGGCCAACTCTCGAAGAGTCTCTCCGGAGGCTCTCGAAGGGTGTGATGATGGCCAAGCGACGTGCATTGCCCGAGAAACCAGCTCTCGCTGGCGTCAGCGCCGGGTTCCTTGGCTCGTGGCCGCGGGATCGCGCCACCGCTGCGGCGCAGGCCGCCACCTTTCCTGCACCCCGCACGTGCGGTCTCGCACCCTGGCAAGCCCGAAAGGTCAAGGAGGTTATCGATCGGTCACTGGGGTCGAGGATCAGGCTGAGCGACTGCGCAAGCGCGGCACGCCTGAGTAACAGCCACTGTTCTCGCGCCTTCAAAATGACGTTTGGGACAACATTGTCTCGTTACATCCGATGCCGGCGTATCGAACGGGCTAAGCAGCTCATGCTGCAATCGCACGATTCGCCGCCGCAGTCGCAGATCGCGTTGGCCTGCGGCTTCGGCGATCAGGCGCATTATTGCCGGGTGTTTCGCGATGTCGTGGGAACCAATCCCAGCACTTGGCGGCGCCAGAACATGCCATGACCCCACGATCGGGATGCCAGAACCATCGAAGGTGGACGACAAATTGGGCAAGACATCATCCTGTCGATGAGGCCGGCGCGTGCAGTGGTGGACGACGACGTGAGTGCGCTATGCGAAGCGGCGGTCCTGGCTCTGGGCGCCCGCGCTGCGCTGCGTCGCTGTGAGACACAGGCGCCAGACCGAGGATGATCGTGCATGCGGTTCACGCGAGCGCCGACGCCTGCCGATCAAGTTCAATGCGTTGACGCCGGAACTGCTGGGGTCACGAATTATCGATCGAATGCGCGCCATCTACGGCGACTGGGGACCGTGTGTTTGCGACGCGTCTCTTCTCCATGCGCAGCACGGAACTGACGAGCATCGACCACGGCGCTTGACGGTCACAGACGCCGATTACACCCAATAACCGCGATGAAAGCAGCCGGGATAAAAGTAGCCGGGATTGCCAGCCATAACATTCCGGGGCATTTTGGTACGTGTGCTACAGAATCATCGATCACTTGTCTGGCGGAAGCGGAACGTGGTCGTGCATACGCCGAGGACGCATCGCAACGTGCGAGCAATCCGTGCCACCGCGGTCGAGATCCTGATGGCTCGGCCGCTCGGCGCCAGCGCGCAGACAGTGGGCGACGCGCCCCTCGTCCTGAACGATCTGGAGACAGAGGAGGGGGTCAACGGACCGGCCTATGTGTTCTGTTGCATGCGGATCGTGCCTGGCACCGTCGCTCGGATGCTCGCCGACATCGAGGACGCGCCGGGCGGCGAGCGCGTCGCGCCAGTCGATCTTTTGGTGCGCTTGCTGCGACGCCTCCGTCTGCTCGGCGACTGGGTATCGTCCGACGGCGCACGCGGGTTTCGACGTGGCGTGCCGGGATGCACTGTCCCTGGCTGCCGGATTGGCGCTCGTCAGCTGTCCCGGAGCGCGGCCACGGCCCATCGAGACGTACGGCAGCGATGGACTGGGCTTGGTTCCGCTGGAGCAGCCGGCCGACGAGGCCGTTCGGCTTCGTATTCGCGAATGGAAGGAGCGGCATCATGAGCCTCAGCGATGTCAAAGCGCTTTGTTTCGATACCGGTGGCACCGTTCTCGACTGGCATACTGGCATGCGAAGGGCGTTGGCCGCGGTTGGCACGCGACACGGCGTGCAGCGTGACTGGCCGAAGATCGCCAACGAATTCCGTCGCCGCTCCCTTCAGCGGATCGTCAACCACGGTGAGCATGCGCCGGCCACGATGACCTTCGATGACGCCCACCGCGATGCCCTCGATGAGGTGCTCGCCGCCAATGGACTTGACGTCTTCGACACAACTGAGCGCCGTTCCCTGTGGTGGGATACGATCCATGGCCTGACCTGCTGGCCCGACTTCCCCGACTCGCTCGCGCGGCTGCGCGGCAAGTTCATCTGCGTGTCCTTCACGCTGTTGAGCTTCCGCATCGTCATCGACACTGCCAGGAGGAATGGCCTGTGCTGGGATGCGGTCATCTCCTGCGAGGCGATCGGCAAATACAAAGTCCTGCCCGAGGCCTACAACACGTGCGCAAAGTTCCTTCAGCTCGACCCCAGCGACTGCTGCATGGTCGCATGCCACAATTTCGACCTTAACGCTGCGAAGGCATGCGGCTACCGGACGGCCTTCGTGCGCCGCCCGGATGAATGGGGTGTGGAAGGGCCGCCCGATCCCGAGCCCGACCCACGCCACGACATCGTCGCGGCGAGCTTCCCGGAACTCGTTCAAAAGCTCGGGGCGTGACGGCGGACTTTTGGTACAATTCGGCGGCAGCCCTGGTGCGAGAGCCCTTTCGCGTGGCTCAGGAGGTCGGCCGGACCTTTGCGGAGGATGTTGAAGGCCGGTAGCAGCTTCGGAGGAGTACTGATTATTCCCGCCCGGAATGTGCTGACCTTTGCGAAGATTCTCGGAGTCCGCTGCCGTTTGACCGTTCAGCCCGGAAACGCCACGGTGAGCCCGGATTGCCCCGATTGCACAACAGAATGCGTCGGCTCTGGCATGTTTCTCTGTGCAAGAACCCGGAGAGCGTTCCGTACCCGACGGGAGTAATGATGGACCGGCTCAGCGCAATGGAGGCCCTCGTGCGCGTGATTGAGGCAGGGTCTTTCTCGGAGGCTGCCAAACACCTTCGCATGGGGCAGCCTGCAGTCTCTAAGGCGGTTGCGCAGCTTGAGGATCGCCTTGGTGTCAGGCTGCTGCTCCGGTCTACGCAAGGCCTCATGCCGACCGAGGCCGGCCGTAGCTTCTATGAGCGGGCCAAGCGTGCGATCGAGGAAACCGAAGCCGCTGAGCTCGCCGCCCGCGGAGCCGCCTCAGCCTTGTCAGGTCGACTTCGCATCCTTGCTGGCGTGACGTTCGGACGTCTGCATGTGGTGCCATTCTTGCCGGAATTTCTTGCCGAGCACCCGGCGCTGGAGATCGACATCCTACTCCAGGAAGGCCCAGTCGATCTTGTTGGGCAAGGCATCGATGTGGCGCTGCGCATGACCCCGTTTCACGAGCTGGCGCCGGTCGGTCGAAAGATCGGCCGCGTGCGACGACGTGTTCTGGGGACGCCTGCGTACTTTACGACCAACGGCGTGCCGCAATGTCCGGCCGACCTCGCATCGTACCAGGCGATCGTTTATGAGCAAACGCAGGGTGGGCCGACATGGAGCTTCCGCAAAGCCAACACGGAAAACGCGGTGACGTTGGGCGGGCGGGTCCATGTCAACGCCGCAGAGGGCGTGAGGGAAGGCGTGCTTGCCGGATTGGGGTTTGCGATCGTGTCCGAATGGATGTTTCCGTCGGAGCTTGCTGCGGGCTCGGTCGTATCCGTACTTGATGACTGGTTGCTGCCAGAGGTCGAGATGTGGGCGATCTTTCCGACAGGACGGCAGGCCAGCGCCAAGGCCCGAACCTTCGCCAGGTTCATCGAGCGACATCTGCTCACATCGGTGAGCACCGGGTTGGGCCAGAACCGGACCACTGGGAAGGCCGGATGATGGCGACATCCATACGATGCCAGCGCAGCCTTCACCCCTCGGTCTGCGCGTTCGTGGATCACTTGGTGACGGTCATCGATGAGGCGATGGCCACCCCGAAAACCGCACCCACTTCCTGACTTCCAGAGAGGCGTCGTTCTATCGGTCCCTTCGAATTGCCGCAGTGGGCCGATAAACCCTCGTTTGGACAGATCATGTCGTGACCCTGTTTGAGCGCTGACCTCGGCATCGGTTACCAGCGCTCTATGGGAAACTCAGCATCCCGGTCGGCGGCATAGGCGTGCCAGCTCGCGCATCCTGGAAACCGCAGCGCCCGCTCGCTGTTTGCCAAAATCAAGGCAAAAGCGCGCTCCTGTAACCGGCTGTCGAAGACGCCCGAATATCGGTCATCAACAACACCCAATGGGCAAGCCGGAGATGCGACAATTTGTAGAGAGTCAGGCCAATGCACTGGGCTGGGTGAGGGGCCGAATTTCGTCGGTCTCGGCAGCCCACCACCCCGCACTTCATGAGGCTTTGCCATTCAGTGGGACATCGTGTATTATAGAACAGACATGCTAGAACGCCAGGCGCGAAGGACGCGGCAAAGCGGCTATCGCGTTATGAGTGGCGGCGGCTGGGATTTCTGTCGGCAAGCAGGGGTCAAACTGATGCGCCTGCAGGACCAGCTTGGCGCGTTCGGAGCCCACTTCGCGCGCAGTGCGTCGGCTGCCAGGTCTGCAGACCGAGCGAAGATGGGCGCGCACCGCGCAAGCTTCGCGCAGGAGCGCGCGATTCAACGCGATGACAGCGCGCCCGACGGCATGCCGCCGGATCAGCGGCGCAACCCCGCTTTCGGTTGCAAGTCTCCTGGGAGCGGGGCCGGCAGTCGCCGCGTTCTGTCGTGGCTGCTGTCGCCCGCAGTGCTACATGCAGCTTCGCCCGTATCAGACGATTTTGCCAGAGATCATAGCACCCGGCGGTCGGCTGGTCGCCATCTCGCCGCAACCACCGGACGGCTCGCTCTCCACAGCCGCCGCAACCAGACGCATCTTCGACCTACTGGACGACGTCGCCAACCGGCATGTGCGACGCTTCTGGCCTGGTCTGATGTTTACCCGAGAAGCTGCGCCCCGCTCTGTGGTCAGACAACTAGGTGCTGCCAGACATTAATGGGGATGATGGTTGGGAACTTCCGGTGCCGCCCACCCATGTCATCGTGCGTGGCTGCCCCGTTGGCCTTGCCGTCGCCGACGTCGATTGCCGCACCAGCTCGAACTCGGGAAGATCCTGACGGCGCTGAGCTCGATACAGCCCGACTGATCTTGCCATGCACGCGAGAGAGCCCCCCAAACCGCCCGCCGCCAGACAGATGGCAGTTGGACACGCGCATCGAGGAGACACCATGATCCGGTTCTATTTTCACCCGACGCCCAATCCCGCAAAGGTCGCGCTATTCCTCGAAGAGGCCGGCCTAGCCTACGAAGT
>JASHQG010000402.1 GCA_030037665.1 Acetobacteraceae bacterium | reverse complement strand
GGCGTGGTTGGCGACGGCCGTAGCGCGTCGGACGATGCCACGTCTCTGGAAAATCCGTTCGCCAGCACCGCACCGACGACGAACCCGGCACGTCATTTGCGACAATCTCAGCACGCGTTTCTCCGCGGGCGTCGTCCGCTTCCTTGCGCGGTTGACCGGCGCCACCGGCAATCTGGGTGAGAAAAGCAGATTCGCTGCGCTCGCCTCAATGGCGACCCGCGACGCGCTTCTCCACGATGACAACCACCGCATCGTTTTCTCATTTCACGCCCAAGCATGTATCCTGGATCTATCAGATCGAACGCTGCTTCTCCGTCCTCGTGCGCCAGCGACTGCGCTGCGGAAACTTCGCCAGCAGAGCGCATCTAGAGCAGCGCATCGAGGCTCTCGTCGTGTGGTTCAACGCAACCATGGCCAAGTCTTCCCGCTGGACGATGAACGGGAAGGCTTCACCTGACGAGATCACCAACCGTATCGGGATTTCCGGTGCAATCCAGACGTCTCCTCCCACGCTCGGCTGTCCGGTTCGGCCGCGGCGTGAAACGGCGGCCGCCCCGGGTATTGGCATTCGTCGTCCACGCATTCTCCGCGAATGGCAGCAGCGCCCGAGCGTTGGTGATCGCATCCCCGCTGCTGCAGGTGGCACCTCCGCTGTCGCAGGCGCGCTTGTAGAACTGAATCCGAATGGTAGCGGTGACGTCGTGCGACGCAGCCGACATGCTCGGCCGGCCCTCCGCGATGTCGTCGTCCAGTCGCCGACCGGGCCAGGCTGTCAGCCTCGCTCTCCGCCCGGCTGCTGACGCACTCCAGGCCTTGCTGCACAAGTAACGGTATCATCGCGCGGATGGCCCGCGATCAGGCAGGTTCGCTGGCTCGTTCCCGTTCGGTCTGACTGACGGGACTGGCCGAAGATCTTAAGGATCAAGTTGTTAGCGTCAGTCGGAACGCCCGGGGTTACCGCCCGGCAGGCGTTGCTGGCTTATGGTCCGCGGGGGCACGCCTCCGAGCGACAGTTATCATGCCCGCGAGCGCAGCGCGCACTCGGCAGGAACATCAAGCCGTCCGCCGTGCTCTTTCCCAGGATCGTCAGCTAACTTTCGAAAGCACCCCGCCATGATTCGCTAATAATGTGATACCACAGTCCGCTACCAATGTGATATAGAAATCTCCCTGGAACGAACCTACGGCGTGCGTGACCATCGCAGCCGGCAGGCGGAAACCCGTGTGGGGTGGGAGATGTCCGGACATGCTGAGTGCTGTGCGGTGAATGGCTCCCTGGTCCGTGCGCAGACTTATGTTGGTGCGCAAAGGCGGGTGTAGATGCCACCGCTGGATGTCGCTGCCTGGCTCGACGCCGTCTCGGACGACAGCCCCGCCGGCCCCAACCTCGAGTTCGATGCCGAGTTCAACGCGCTGGACCGCGCCGCCGAGGGCAAGGCGGAGCAACAGTACGGCGACACGGTCATCCCCGCAGAGGAGCCTAACTGGACGGACGTCGAGGCGCAGGCGCTGGGGCTGCTGCAGCGCTCCCGCGACCTGCGCGTACTTGGCCATCTCGCCGTTGCCAGGCTGCATCTCGGCGGCTTGCCGGACTACACCGAGGTGCTGACGCTCGGACGGCAACTGATCGAAACCCGCTGGGACGAGATCCATCCGCAACTCGATCCAGAGGATGACAACGATCCCACGTTGCGCGCGAATGCGTTGCTGCGGCTGGCGCATGGCGGGCTGGTCCTGAGATATCTGCGCGACCTGCCATTGGCGGACTCACCACGGCTCGGCCGCTGCTCGTGGCGCGACGTGGCGATTGCCACCGGGGTCGTCCAAAGCGACGACCCAAAAAAGGTCGCCGAATCCGTCATTCGCTCGACGTTTCAGGACAGCAATCCGGAGCGACTGACCATGCTGCGCCAGACGGCGGAGGCCGCGGCGCGGGAGGCCAATGCGATCGTCGCCGCCTTTGACGAGCGTGCCGGTCCTGGCACCAGCCCGGACTTCAGCGAGTTGACCAAATTGCTGCGACAGATCGCACAGGCCATCCAGCGCTATATGCCGCAGGGCATGCCGGCTGAGACGGACACGCCCACAGCTGCGGCGAAACCCACAGCCGACACCGCCCACAGCGTGCTGCCCACGACGGGGACTGCCGCACAACACCCGGCAGCGATCACCGTCGCTGGGCTTACTGAGGTCACGACTCGGGCCGACGCACTGCGGTTGCTCGACCTGGCGGCCCAGTATTACCAGCGCCATGAGCCGTCCAGCCCGCTGCCGCTGTTGATAGAGCGAGCGCGATCACTGGCCGATAAGAACTTCCTGGACATTGTTCGGGATCTGGCGCCTGACGGGTTGGCGCAGGCGCAGAACGTCGTTGGCAACCACGATGCGTGACCTGGGTCACACCCAGGCTCGCCCACTCTGTGTCAAACCCGCGAAGAACCGATAGCGGGCAGCGAGGTCATCCATGGCAAAGGCAAGCAGTCAGAAATTCATCGCCCGCAATCGGGCGCCGCGCGTACAGATCGAGTACGACGTGGAAACCTACGGGTCGGAGAAGAAGGTCCAGCTTCCCTTCGTGATGGGCGTGCTGGCAGATCTGTCCGGCAAGCCCGCGGAGGCGCTGGCGGCTGTCGCGGATCGCAAATTCCTGGAAATCGACGTCGACAACTTCGACGACCGCATGAAAGCGATGAAGCCGCGTGTTGCATTTATGGTGCCGAACTCCCTGACCGGCGAAGGCAACGTGGCCGTTGATATCACGTTCGAGAGCATGGACGATTTCTCGCCGGCCGCGGTCGCCCGCAAGGTGGATGCGCTGAACAAGCTGCTGGAAGCGCGTACTCAGCTGTCCAATCTGCTGACCTACATGGACGGCAAGAGCGGCGCCGAAGACCTGATCAGCAAAGTTCTGGCCGACCCCACTCTGCTGCAAACCCTCGCTGCCGCACCTAGGCCGGCAGCCGCCGGTAACACGGAGGAGTAAGCCATGTCCGGAACTGAGAGCGCGTCGCAGGCTGCTGATGCCGGCGTGGTGACCCAGCAGGGAGGCGACTTCGCCACTTTGCTCAGCCGCGAGTTCAAACCAAAGACAGACCGCGCCCGCGAGGCGGTTGAGCAGGCGGTACAGACGCTGGCGCAGCAGGCATTGGTGAACACCTCCCTCGTGTCCGGCGATGCGCTGCGCAGCATTGAGGCGATCGTCGCCGCGATCGATGCCAAGCTGTCGGAGCAGGTCAATGTCATCATTCATCAGGAGGAATTCCAGCAACTGGAGTCCGCCTGGCGCGGCCTGCATCACCTGGTCAACAACACCGAGACCGACGAGATGCTGAAGATCCGCGTCTTCAACGTCTCCAAGAAGGAACTCGGGCGCACGCTAAGGAAGTTCCGCGGCACCGCCTGGGACCAAAGCCCGATTT
>JASHQG010000401.1 GCA_030037665.1 Acetobacteraceae bacterium | reverse complement strand
GTACAGCCGGGCGCGGATGCCGACCTGGTGGTCTGGGACGCGCAGGCGAGGCGGACGATATCGGTAAAGACGCACCACCAGAATGTCGACTTCAACATTTATGAAGGCATGGAAGCGACTGGGCTGGCGCGGCACACGATAAGCCAGGGCAAACTCGTATGGACCGACGGTGATCTGCGGACGGTACGCGGCGCCGGCCGCTATATCGAACGCCCGTGCTTCGCTCCGCCAATGCTGGCGATCGCCGAGCAAAACCAACGCTCCGCACCGACGGCCGTAACGCGCTGAGGGAGGACCGCCGCCCGCTCATACGGCAATTTGCAGCACGACCGCTGGCGCATTGTTGCCCTCGAATCCTTCGCCGCGACATCGAGGCCGTTCGCGGCACCATCAGTGAAAAATAGAGCAATGGGCAGACCGGGGGGCAGATCAACCAGCTCAACAGCCTGAAGCGGTCGATGTACGACCGTGCTGCAACCTGAACTACTTCGCGCACGTATGCTGCCATTGAGAGGGTGAGCTGCACGCAAATCTCGACAGACCCCACTTGCTGCAAAGTTTGTGACCCTCCCGCACGCGTCCTCGTCAACGCCGTATGCTCTGGATGGGTTGCGACCGAGATGGGGGGCAATGATGGGCGTCGTGTCGAGGAAGGCGCGACCGGAATCGTCTGGGCGGCTACTCTGTTCGATGAAGGACCGAGCGGCGGCCTTTTCCGAGACAGACGATCCATTCCGTGATGACGACGGTCCGATCAACGGTTCGTTCGAGCACCACCAGAGGCCCAGCACGCACTCGTCGTCGCCCTTCTCGACTGTCGCATCGCTTCTTAACAGGAGAATTTCGCCGGCTCGGTCGGCCCCGGCCTGCTGGACTTCGCCCTCTTCGTCCAATTCCTCGGCGACATCCTATGGTACAGAGTCAGCGCGCACCGGACCGCGTCGAGGTGTCGGGCGCCACGAAATGCTGAGATTTCGACCCTTTCATGGTCAGCTACGGCCGCGTCCTGTCGGCGATGACCAGACCGATCGAGCCGATCAGCATTACCGCGGCCATGCCGCGCGGTGTGCCGTCGGTGAACAGCCCGACCAGCAATCCGCCGACGGCCCCCAAGAGGAACTGCCCCGTACCCAGCAAAGCCGAAGCGCTGCCGGCATGGTGTGACTGATGCGTCAGTGCTCCGACGACAGTATTCGGGTTGAGGAAGCCCATACAGCCGACCGCGACGAAAACTGGCAGGAACACCAGCAGGAAAGCGTGCACCCCGCTGAACGCCACCACCGCAAGTGTCAGCGTCGCGCCGAGATGGATCGGTCCGATGATATGCAAGATACGGGATGGGCTGATACGCCGCACCAGGCGTGCGTTGACCTGAGAGTTCGCAATCAACCCCATCGAGCATAGCCCGAAGATCAGTGCGAATTGCGAGGGCGAGAGATGGAACCCGCGGATGAACACGGGTGACGAGCCACTCAGGTAGGCGAAGAAGGAGAGTGACGCGCAGCATCCCATGGCGGCGTGGGTCAGGAAGAAACGCTCGCAAAGGATCGACCAGTAGCCGCGCAATTGCGCTGCCGGGTTCAGTTTGAGACGCCTGTCCTTCGGCAAGGTATCGGGCACCAGGAGCCAGGCTAGGGTGCAACAGAGCAGGGCATAGGCTGCCAGGATCCAGAAAATCCAGCGCCAGGTGCCGAAGATCAGAACCGCACCGCCGAGGCTCGGTGCCAGGATCGGGGCGACGCCCAGCACCAGCGTCAGTTGCGACATCATCACCGCTGCGGTGTGGCCGGTCGACAAGTCACGCACGATCGCGCGGGGAATAACCGTCCCGGCCGCGCCGCCAATCGCGGAGACGCAGCGGAAGAAGGCAAGCCACCCGATGCTCGGGGACAGAGCGGCGCCGACCGAGGCCATCGCATAGATGATGGTGCCGACCATGATCGGGTTTCGCCGGCCGAACCGATCGGACAAGGTGCCTTGTGACATCTGCCCGATCGCCAGGCCCGCGAAATAGCTGGCGAGCGTGACCTGCGCGGCCCCGGGAGAGGCACCGAAGGACGTCTCGATGGCAGAAAAAGCGGGGAGATACATATCGATGGAGGCTGGGCCGATCGCAGTCAGGAGCCCGAGCAGCCACGGAAGCCAGGACGGGAAGCGCATGGCGATGTCGTGGCACTTTGCGTGCCAGTCGGCTAGGGCGTGTATTCAATTGGCGGAGCGCGCGCGGGCGGTCGAGCCGGCCTGATCGCGAAGCGCGGGCCAGGCACCTTGCAGGAGCCCGGCCGTATCGAACGCACCCTGTTCGTGCTGGACCGGCTGGAATCGCCGCGGCTTCGTCAAATGTGTCAATCGGGATTGAGCAAGAGCGAAACGCGCCATGCGCTCGCTCAGGTGATCTGCGCCTCCAAGCAGGGACGCATCGCAGACCCCGGTCCAGAGGCACAGAAGGTTCGGGCGTCACCGCCGAACCTGGCGATCGCCGCGATCGTCGACTGGAATTTCACCTACTTGGCCGAGGCCATCGACTATCTGCGCCAGCAACGCGACGCTGTCCCAGCCGAATTACTCGACTACACTTCACCGCTCACCTGGGAGCACATCGGCTTCTGCAGCGCTTCCTGTGGGACCAGGCCGCTGCAAACGCCGGGCAACGCCAGCCTTTGAATCTCAGGCAGGGGAGAATCGCCGCGTGATGCCGGCGTTCACGAGGCGTTCGTCCTTAGCGTTGTTTAGCAGATGCGCATCGGTCCGGAGTCTATGGCATGCAACGTTTTGCCGGTGCATTGCGGCACGACAGCGAGGCCGTGCGGAATGCCGTGCTGGAACCGCGGAGCAATGGGCAATCCGAAGGTCAGATTAACAGGCCCAAGACACTGAAGAGGGCCATGTAGGGCCGAGCCGGTTTCGACCTGCTTCGCGCCAGACTGACGCCGCTACATAACTAAGTTCTGCACCAAACGGAAAACAAAGCCTTCCATACCGCAGCGCAACAACCGATAACGAAACGGCATAACCATTCAAGCGCCCAGCGGCCGGGCAGGAGTTGCCTGCTTATTGTGCGCGTTGCATTCGCAACGCAACCCCGGCACGCAATTCGGGCTGGTACAGGTTTTGCTACGTTGCCCGGCGTCGGCCGGTCGGCAGTCTGAGGGAAGGAAAATCCGAT
>JASHQG010000400.1 GCA_030037665.1 Acetobacteraceae bacterium | reverse complement strand
GCGGTAAAGAAATTTGAAGCAGATGACACGGTCGGCTGCATCGTCATCACTGGCGCAGGCGAGCGTGCGTTCTCCGCGGGAGGCGACATTCACGAGCAGCGTGCGGACGATGCGCGATATACGCAGGAGCAACTCGATGCGATGCGCAGTCCGCGGAACAGCTACGAGATCAGTGCATGCGCCAAGCCGGTGATAGGAATGATGAACGGACTGGCCTATGGCGGCGCGGCGGTGCTGGCGTCGTCTCTCGACATGCGCATCGGATGCGAAGCAAGCCGATTCCGATTCCTCGCCGCGGCGTATGGGCGGATCAACAGCACCTGGACGCTGCCCAACCAGGTCGGCTGGCCGATGGCGAAAGAACTGCTGTTTACCGCGCGCATTGTCGCGGCAGAGGAAGCATACCGTATCGGATTGCTCAACCACCTGGTCTCGCGAGCGGAACTACGCACGAAGACGATGGAGCTGGCGAAGATGATCGCCGGAAACCATCGTGGCGCGGTGATGGGCGTGAAGGCGCTGCTGTTGAGGCAGAAGGCGAAAGACCTGGAGGGCCAGTGGGCAGAGGAACAGCAATACACCACACACGTGATGCGCGGCGCGAAGGCCGAGGATGCATTTCCTGAGTTCATCGCAAAGCACGGCCGGGCGTTGGGATAAAAACCTCCTCCGCGTTTCGCGCGGAGGAGACGTCAGGCACGTGCATCCTCCAGGATCATCGAGGCACCCTTCTCCGCGATCATGATGGTAGGTGCGTTCGTGTTGGTCGAGGTCACCCTTGGCATCACCGACGCATCGATAACGCGCAAACGTTCCAGCCCGTGCACGCGCAGGCGGCTATCAACCACCGACATCGGGTCAGGACCCATCCGGCACGTGCTGGTCGCATGGAACACTGTCGATCCGTTCTGCCGCAGATAATCGAGCAGTTCGTCGTCGGACTGCACATCGGCACCAGGCTGGGTCTCCATCGCGATGTATCTCGCGAGCGCCGGCGCGGCAAACAGCTTGCGCACGAAGCGAAGCCCGGCGACTGCAGTGCGACGATCACGGTCCTCGCTGAGATAGCGAGGATTGATCGCCGGTGGATCGCCCGGGCGGCTGGTTTTCGCCTCGACATAGCCGGTGCTGTGCGGCCGCATCTGCCACATTCCCATGGTCATTCCCGGCTTGTTCTCCAGCTTGCGCACCGGGCCGGGTGCGTAACTGCCCGGCGCGAAGATCGCTTGCACGTCGGGTGTTGCCGACTCATCCAGTACCTTCACCGATGCCGCGACCAGCGATGCTGCATAGGTCATGATCCCCCGGCCTAAGAAGACGTAACGCATCAGTTCTCCCATGAATGGCAGGCCGCGCGACTTCTCGTTCAGCGTCTGCGTGCCGGCGACGCGGGCAGCGATGCGCGCAAGGAAATGGTCCTGGAAATTCCTGCCGACGCCGGGCAGCACGTGCTGCGTCGTCACGCCGATGCGACCGAGATGAGCCGGATCGCCAACCCCGGACAATTGCAGGATATGTGGTGAACCGATCGCGCCGGCGCTCAGCAGCACTTCAGCTGCCGCATCGACCCGGTGTTCCGCGCCGCCCTGTGAAAACGTGACGCCGGTGGCGCGATTGCCGTCGAACTCGATGCGGCGGACCAACGCGTTGGTGATCACCTGGAGGTTCGGCCGCCGTAACGACGGGCGCAGATAGCTGCGCGCCGTGCTGGCGCGGCGCCGTCCGCCCCGCGTCTGCTGTACCCAGCCGATCCCGTCGCCTGCTCCATGCGACAGATTGTTCACGTCGGAGCGATATTCGAGACCGATCTGCTTGCCGGCTTCGATGGCGGCGCGGCAAAGGAGTGGCTGGTCGGCGGTGCGCGAAGTGAACAACGGCCCACCTTTTGCGTGCACGTCGTCCCCATCGCCCTCCCAGTTTTCCGCCTTGCGGAAGAACGGGAACACGTCCTCCCAGGTCCAGCCGAGATTACCGAGCTGGGCCCAGTGATCGTAATCCTCTGGCTGGCTGCGTACATAGATCAGGCCATTAATTGAACTCGATCCGCCCAGAACGCGTCCTCGCGGATAGAGTATGGCACGGCCGTTCGTTCCGGGGTCCGGTTCGGCGTGAAAGCCCCACGTAATCGTCGGATGATCCAGCAGCTTCAGATAACCGGCAGGAATGTGGATCAGCGGATTCCAGTCGCGACCGCCGGCCTCCAGCAACACCACGTGATTGTTGGGGTCCTCGGTCAGCCGATTGGCCAGAACGCAGCCGGCCGAGCCAGCACCGATGATCACGTAGTCCGCCTGCATGGATGTCGTCCTCCCCTTGCGGCACGCCTTGCCGCCTGCAGAAAACCTAGCCGACACAGGCGCAGCGATCCAGTTTGGTGCAGAACCACATTCGTGAGAACCCGTATTCATGGGCGCGAGCGTTCCTGCTAACGCTGACGCCCAGTTTTCGGGGAGGTTGTCTTGGCCATCATCTATGAAAAGCGCGACGGGGTCGCCTACATCACGCTGAACAATCCGGACAAGGCGAACATTCTCGACAAGCCGACATCGGACGAGATTTCCGCAGCATGGATCGACCTTTGGGAAGATCGTGACATCCGTTGCGCCATCCTCACCGGCGCTGGCGAGCGGCATTTCTGCGGCGGCCACAACCTGGCGCCACGGGAGAATATCACCGAGGACGAGCGAGAGTATCTGCGCACGCAACGGATCTTCTGGCCGCTGGCGGGCACGGTCCATGGACAGCGGACCGGCGTGGACGGGCGGTTTGGCGACCACTATCC
>JASHQG010000399.1 GCA_030037665.1 Acetobacteraceae bacterium | reverse complement strand
TAAAGCACCGGCTCGCCGATCTCGTTCATCACCGATTGCGCCATCAGCAACGCGACGAGGGTTTTGCCGCCGCCCGTGTGGAGTTTGACGACGACATCCTGCTCGTTCCGGCGCGCGAACCAGTTGTCGAGCACCTCCGCCTGGCTGGCGTAGAGATCGTTGATACCCGGCGGCTTGGGCAGGGCATTAAAGATTTCGCGCGGGTTGATGGGCTTCGGTTTCGCCTTGCTTTCCCGCAGCTTCTTAAAGTCGACCGTTCAGCCCCCTGTCGCCGGCGCCACCTCGTCCGGGCGCGGCATCGCCAGTTCCCTTACCTAGGGAGGCAGATCATAGCTTGAAAGGTGGTTCGCGAGGTACGCTTGATAGCGGCTCAGAGCTTGTTAGCGAAGTGCCTGGCGGCCGACAGACGGCCGCGGCGCCGACGTAGGGAATTTGCATGGTGGACACCATGTGGACACCAGGCTTGAAAAGCGAAGGGCCGCCTTGCGGCGGCCCGTTCATAACGCTCTAAAATCTCTAGGAGATTTTGGAGCGGGCGAAGGGATTCGAACCCTCGACCCCAACCTTGGCAAGGTTGTGCTCTACCCCTGAGCTACGCCCGCGCTCCGGCACGGAGCGTCGCTCTTAGGCGGCTTGCCCGGCGATTGCAAGGCTGTTGCCGCCGCTGTGCGGCCGCTGTATCGCGGTGCGGGAACACCGATGGACACAGGCGCAAAGCGAACGGCTCACACGCCATCGTCCGTGCCGGACAGGGTCGCGCTGCACGACGCTGCCGTGGCTTATCTCGCGCGCTACGCCGCCACGGAAGCCGGGCTGCGGCGTGTGTTGGAGCGCCGCATCGAGCGCTGGGCCCGCACCGCGCACGGCAGCGACGACGCGGTTGCCGCGGCAAAGCGCACCGCCGGCGAGATCGTGGCGCGTCTGGCCGAGGCCGGCGCGGTCAGCGACAGCGCCTTCGCCGAAAGCCGCGCGCGCAGTCTGGCACGCGCCGGGCGCTCGCGTCGGGCTATTGCGGCGGCACTCGCGGCAAAGGGCGTCGATGGCGAGACCGCGCGCCGCGCGCTGCCATCGGACGAGGCCGAGCTCGTGTCGGCGCTGGCCCTGGCGCGGCGCCGGCGCATCGGTCCGTTCCGCGCCGGTGAGGCGCCGGATGCGGCGGGACGGCAGCGCGAGTTGGGGATGCTCGCGCGGGCCGGGTTCCCCGAGAGGGTGGCGCGGTGTGTCCTGGCGATGCCGACCGAGGAGGCAACCGCCCTGGTCGATGCACTGAGGCGATGACCCGGGATGAGCGCCGCACGAGCGCCGCGCTGCGGTCGGCTCAGGCTGGAGCCAGCTGATCGCGCGAGCCGGCTGTCGGCGAGAACCCAGCCCGGCGGCGGCGACGAGCCGATCGGGCTCGCCGTATCCATGGCCACGGAAGCAACGCTATCGTCCGTCATGGCGGCCCCTTGCGGGACGAGGCTTTACCCATGCCATTCGGGCAAACCTCGCCACCCGCATCGGGCGCGTCGCGTTTCTGCAGCATCGGACAGGTAGGACGCCGGCCCTGCGAGCCTCACAACCACATTCGGGAGATTGATCATGCCGCTCGAGACCCGTCCGCTGCACCCGTTCATTGGCTGCGAGATGACAGGCATCGACCTCAGTCAGACCGTCAATTCAGCGGCGGTCGATGCGATCTGGGCGGCCATCGATCGCCATGCCGTCGTCGTGTTCCACGACCAGCGCCTGACGGACGCCCAATTGCGCGACTTTGCCGCGCTGTTCGGGCCACTGGAGATCGGCCGTGGTGCGTTGCAGGCGGGCCGGCGCCGGCTTGCGATTCCGCAGATTGGCGATATCTCCAACCTCGACGAGGACAATCACATCCGCTCACGCGACGATCGCCGCCGGCTGGACAGCCTCGGCAACCGGCTCTGGCACACAGACGCATCCTACATGCCGACCCCGGTCGTTCTCGGCATGCTGCACGCGGTCAAGGTGCCGCCGGCATCCGCGTTCGGCGGCGGTGAGACCGAATTCGCCGACATGCGCGCAGCCTACGATGCTCTGCCTGACGCAACCAAAGCTGACATCGATGCGCTGATCGCGGAACATGACATCTTCTGGTCGCGCGGTCAGATCGGCTTTACCCAGTTTCCGCTGGGCGAACGCGAGAAATACCCGCCCTCGCCGCAACGACTCGTGCGGCGGCATCCGCGTTCGGGGCGCAAGACGCTCTATCTCTCGGCACATGCCTCGCACATTATCGGCTGGCCGATCGCCGACGGTCGCCTGCTGCTCTTTGATCTCAACGCGCACGCGACGCGGCCCGAGTTCGTGTACAGCCATCAGTGGCGCGTGGGCGACCTCGTAATCTGGGACAACCGATGCACCATGCACCGCGGCCGGCCGCACGACGAAAGTCAGCCGCGCGATCTCCGCCGTGCGACCACGCTCGACGAGGGATCGACGTTGCAGGAAGCCGCCTAAGCGTGGCAGTTCAGAGTCTCGGAACAGCCGCACAAACAGGAGAGAAATAATGGCGATGCATCGCCTCGCGGCGTCCCCGGAGACCGTTCGCTGGGGGACGTTCGACGCGGCTTATCCGCCGCTGCTCAGCCTCAACTCCGGCGACACGGTGGTGTTGGAATGTGTCTCCGGTGCACCGGAGGTGATGCCGCCTCCCGGCTCCGGCTTCAGGATTCCGCCGGCGCTCGCGGCGATTCACGCTTCCAACATTCATCGCGGTGGCGGGCACATTCTGACAGGTCCGGTTGCCGTTGCCGGAGCGGCGCCGGGCGACATGCTGGAAGTGCGCATCGACAACATTGAGCTCGGCAACGACTGGGGCTACTGCGGCTTCCGCCCACTCGCTGGCACCCTGCCCGAGGACTTTCCCGACCGGTATCTCAGTCACATCCGCGTGGACCGCGCGCGGCGCACCTGCCAGCTGCCGTGGGGAACAGAACTGCCGCTCGCGCCGTTTTTCGGCGTGATGGGTGTCGCGCCGCCGCCGCGTTATGGCACGATCTCGACCATCCAGCCGCGCGAGCATGGCGGCAACCTCGACAACAAAGAGCTGACCGAAGGCAGCACGCTTTACCTTCCTGTGTGGACCGAGGGTGCAAAGTTCAGCGCCGGCGACGGCCACGGCGTACAGGGCGACGGCGAGGTCTGCATCAATGCGCTCGAAATCTGTCTGACCGGCACGTTCACGCTGATCCTGCACAAGGGCAACGGCGCACGCGATCCGTTGCTGAGCTATCCGCGCGCCGAGACGAAAACGCATTTCATCTCGATGGGCATGAACGAGGACCTCGACCTCGCGATGAAACAGGCGCTGCGCGAGATGATCCGTTTCATCACCGCGCGGACCAATCTGTCGCGTGAGCAAGCCTATCAATTCTGCTCGCTGGCCGTGGACTTCCATGTGACGCAGACAGTGAACGGCGAAAAGGGCGTGCACGGCCTGCTGCGCAAAGGCCTGCTGCTCTGACACGCCGTCCGTCGTCTGGCTGCATCAGCACATTCCATGAAGCGCGCCGACCTGTGGCTCCTCTCTTACGGGCTGCTGGGCCTGACACAGAACGGCCTGTTGCCCGTCCTCATGCCTCTGGTCGCGCCGGGCGGCAGCTCGGCCGGCATCACCTACGCGGTGTTCTCGTTGTTCGGGCTCGCCGCGCCGGTTCTCGGCACCTGGGCCGACCGGTCCGGCCGGCACAGGGATTTGCTGATTGGCGGCACCATCGGCGCCGGCCTGCTGTTGGTGGTCTTCCCCGCCGCCGGTGTGACGCTGCGCATCCTCCTCGCGGCCGGTGCCGGCCTCGGCACCGTGGCGGCCACCACCAGCGGCAATGTTCTGGCAATCCAGGGCGCGCCGGAGACCGAATGGGACGGGCGCGTCGCGCGGCTGCAACGGTTCATCAGCGCCGGGCAAGTGCTCGGGCTGATCGCGGCCGGCATCGTGGCACGCACCCGTCCCGGCGACGGTTTTGTGTTTGCCGGAGCCGCGCTGCTCGTCGCGGGCGGCCTCGGCATCGCGGCACCCTCTCGGCTGAGCCGCGACCCACGGCACAAACCGGGGGCGGGGCCGATTGTAGGCGGCGACGCAGCCGCCCCGACAGCACACCGTGGACATCGGGCGGGCTGGACGGAAATCCGCGCCTACCTCAGCGTCATCAACCGTCCGATGCGCTGGTTCCTGATCGTGTGGCTGATTGGCTATGCGGCGATGAACGGGTTCGCCACGATTTTTCCGGTGGCGATGATCCGTCAATTCGGGATGGACCCGATCCTGCCGTCCGGCGCCTACGCTGCAGGCGTCGGCCTAAGTCTGTTTGTCTACACGCCCATCGCCATGGCGACGCACCGCTCGGGCGGCGGCCGGATGCTGATCGCCGGCTTCGCCGCCCGGCTCATACTGCTGGCGGCGATCGTGGCGCTCGATCTGTGGCACCTGGACTGGACCGGACTCTCGATCCTGGTTGCATTCGGCCTGACCCAGTTCGTCTGGCCTATGTTGGGCGTCTCCTCCAACCTCTTGTCGGTGCAGCTGGCGCCCGAGGCACAGGGCGAAAGCACCGGTTTGTTCTACGCGGCGAACTCGCTCGCGGCGTCCCTCGGTTCGGCGCTCGCCGGGCTCATCTTCGGGCGCGCGGGCTTTGCCGCGCTGGCTGGCGCGACCGGCCTCGCCGTCGGTGCCGCGCTCACGCTGGCTGTGCTGTGGCTGGTGCGCGGTTCAGAACACCCTGGGTGAGCCGGTGAGCTGCCCGGTGGGGAGGGTTGCGAGGGGCTGGCCGGGGATGCCGCCGTCTCTCCGTATGCCGGACGATGGTGCTCTCGGCGCGCCCCTTGCGGCACAACCCGCTGCAATGATAGTGCCGAGGGCCGCCACAGGGGCCGAGACCGAATGCCGTCAACTTTTGATACCGTCGCCGGAATCATTTCGGAAACCTGCGACATCCCGCGTGAGACAATCACGCCGGACAGTCACGCCATCAACGACCTCGGTATCGACAGCCTCGACTTCCTCGACGTCGCCTTCGCCATCGACAAGGCATTCGGCATCAAGATGCCGCTCGAGCAATGGACCCAGGAAGTGAACGAAGGGAAGGTGTCCTCGGACCAGTATTTTGTCCTGAAGGATCTCTGCGCGAACATCGACACTCTGGTGGCCGGCAAGGCCGCCTGAGGCGATGCGCCTCGAATATTTCCAGATGGTGGACCGGATCCTGGCGCTCGATCCGGCGGCCCGGCACGTCCGTGCCGATTGCGTCGTGCCGGAGGAAAGCCCGGTCTTCGAGGGCCATTTCCCCGGCCACCCCCTGCTGCCCGGCGTGCTGATGATCGAGACCATCGCGCAGACCGGCGGCTGGCTCGTACTCGCCATGCTGCGCTTCGCCCGCATGCCGTTCCTCGCACAGGTGAGGGAAGCGAAACTGCGCACCTTCGTCTCCCCCGGCCAGAGGCTGGAGGCGGACGCCACGCTGGTCCATGATGGGTCTGGCTACGCGGTGGTGAACGGACGCATCGCGGCCGCCGGCAAGCTGGTCGCCGAGGCGGAAATCCGCTACCGCGTCGTGCCATTCCCCAATGAGACGCTGCGCGCGCAGATGCTGGAAACCGCGCGGCGCGTGGCGGTGCCGGAGGCTTTCCTCGCATGACGGCAGAGCGCGACGCGCTGATCACCGGGATCGGCCTGGTCTCCTGTCTCGGCGAAGGACTGGACGCTCACTGGTCCGCGCTGAACGCCCCGGGCGGGTTTTCGCCGGTGGTGGACGCGGCGCGGTTCGCCCCGTACGTCGTTCACCCGATCGCGGCCCTCGCCTTCGACCAGCAGATCCCGAAACGCGGCGATCAGCGGCAAATGGAGGGCTGGCAACGGATTGGCGTGCACGCGGCCGGTCTCGCGCTCGACTCGGCTGGTGTGAAGGGCAACGCCGCGCTGCTCGGCCGTATGGACATGATCGTTGCCGCGGGCGGCGGCGAACGCGATTACGCGGCGGACGAAGCCATTCTCTCGGACCTCAGGGGCTCGAACGACCCAGCCGGGGACCTCAATGCCCGGCTGCAGTCAGACCTCCGCCCGACCCTGTTCCTCGCACAGCTCTCCAATCTGCTGGCCGGCAACATCTCCATCGTCCATGGCGTGGTCGGCTCATCGCGGACGTTCATGGGCGAGGAGGCGGCCGGCACCGACGCGGTCCGCATCGCTTCTGCGCGCATCGCCGCCGGGCAGGGCGACATCTTTCTTGTCGGCGGATCGTACAACGCCGAGCGCCCGGACATCCTGTTGCTTTTCGAGCTGGGCTGCCAACTCTGGAAAAGGCCGTTTCTGCCGGCCTGGGCGCGCCAGCGCGAAGGCGGAGGCCTGATCCCCGGATCGGTCGGCTGTTTCCTCGTGATCGAAAGTCGCGCCCACGCGACAGCCAGGGGTGTGGCGCCGATTGCGCGCATTGCCGCCGTCGCAACTGATCGCAGTCGCCGCCGGCCGGGCGAGGCAACCCGCAACGCCGAACGTCAGTTGTCCGCCATTCTGCCATCCCGCTCGGACGCCGGGACCGCGGTGATTTCCTGCGCCTGCGGTCTGCACGCCGTGACCACGGAGGAGGCCGCATTTCTCGCCGGTCTCGGCCTTCCGGTGCGTTGCATCACGACCGCGCTTGGCCACCCCGTCGAGGCATCGTTTCTGGCGGGTCTGGCCCTGGCGGCGACGGCGGTTCGCCGCGGGCGGTTGTTCGCACCCCTGGAAGCGTCCGAGCTTGCGATGGACGCGCCGCTCGACCAGGCGCTTGTGACGTCCTGGGGCCTATGGCGCGGCGAGGCTCTGGCGCTGGTGACGAAAGCCTGAAGACGTGCGTGGCGTGATGCGAGAGCCGACGCCGCTTCGACGGGAATGGAGGTGAGCGTGACGCGATCCGACCTCGACAGTTTCGGCCGTCCGGTGGTGGTCGTAACCGGCATGGGGATCCTGACCTCACTCGGCGAGGGAAAGGTGGAGAACTGGCGGCGACTGACCGCCGGCACCTCCGGCATTCGTCGCATCAGCCGGTTTTCCATCACCGGTTTGCGCACCACCATCGCCGGCACGGTCGATTTCGTGCCGGTCTCTGAGATGTCAGCGCCCGAGCTGACCACTGTCGTCGCCGAGCGAGCGGCGGATGAAGCCCTGGCGGACGCTGGTATCATCGGCGACTTCCCTGGCCCGCTTTTCCTCGCCATGCCACCGGTCGAGGTGGAATGGCCGCAGCGTCTTGCGCTGGCAGCCGCATCGGGTGCCCGCGATGCCGTTACCTATGCGGATCTGTTGCGGACCGCCGGCAGCGGCGCGTTCGACCCGTGGTACCAGCGTTTCCTGTTCGGATCCGTGGCCGAACGCCTCGCCGATCGCTACGGCACGCAGGGCTCGCCGATCTCGACGTCCACCGCCTGCGCATCCGGTGCAACCGCGATCCAGCTCGGCGCCGAAGCAATTCGGCGCGGCGAGACGCAGGCCGCGCTCGCCATTGGCGCCGATGCCTCGGTCAACCCGGAAAGTCTGGTTCGCTTCTCGCTCCTGTCCGCCCTCTCCACCCGCAATGAACCGCCGCAGGCGGCCGCCCGGCCGTTTTCGCGCGACCGCGACGGCTTCGTCATGGCGGAAGGTGCGGGCGCGCTGGTGCTCGAGAGTCTCGCGCACGCGCGCGCACGCGGCGCCGAAATCCTCGCCGTCATCGAAGGGTGCGGGGAGGCCGCCGACAGCTTCCACCGCACGCGCTCGGCGCCCGACGGCAAGCCGATCATTGCCTGCATGCATCATGCGCTCGCGGACGCGTCGCTCGCTCCGGATGCCGTCGGCTACGTCAACGCACACGGCACTGGCACGCCCGAAAACGACAAAATGGAGTGGCTCGGCCTGTCCGCCGTGTTCGGCGAACGCGCCGGCACGCTGCCGGTCTCGTCGAACAAATCCATGATCGGCCACACGTTGAGCGCTGCCGGCACGATTGAGGCGATCTTCACCGTGCTGTCGTTACGCCACCGCGTCCTGCCGCCGACGATCAACTACGATGCGCCGGATCCGGCCCTGCCGCTGGACTGCGTTCCGAACAACGCGCGTGAGGCCCACGTGGATTACGCGATCTCCAATTCGTTCGGCTTCGGCGGACAGAATGTCTGTCTTGTCATCGGCGCTGCACGCTGAGCAACGTCTGAACCGAACCCGCTGGCGTCACCGACACCGTCGCAGAACGCCGGTCAGCCGGTGGCTATTGGCCAGTCGTGGCGCGGCGCGGCGGTCTATTCTGCCGCCTCGCGCTCCTCTGTCTCCTCCTCGGTTGCGAGCATCAGGTTCGCCACCACGCCGGACTGATCGCGGATCGTCGCCTCGATCCTGTCTGCAATGTCCGGATGGTCACGCAGGAACTGCTTGGCATTCTCGCGGCCCTGGCCGATCCGCTGGCTGTCATGGCTGAACCACGCGCCCGACTTCTCGACCACGCCGGCCTTCACGCCGAGGTCGATCAGTTCACCAGCCTTGCTGATCCCCTCGCCGTACATGATGTCGAACTCCACCTGGCGGAACGGTGGTGCGAGCTTGTTCTTGACGATCTTCACCCGCGTCTGGTTGCCGACGACCTCGTCGCGTTCCTTGATCTGGCCGATGCGTCGAATCTCCATCCGCAATGACGCGTAGAATTTCAGCGCCTGCCCGCCCGTTGTCGTTTCCGGATTGCCGAACATCACGCCGATCTTCATGCGGATCTGGTTGAGAAAGACCAGCATGCAGTTGCTGCGTGAGACGCTGCCGGTGAGTTTGCGCAGCGCCTGGCTCATCAGCCGCGCATGCAGGCCCATGTGGCTGTCGCCCATCTCGCCTTCGAGCTCGGCGCGCGGCACCAGCGCGGCGACGCTGTCGATCACCACCACGTCCACCGCACCGGAGCGCACCAGCGTATCGGCGATCTCCAGCGCCTGCTCGCCTGCGTCCGGCTGGCTGATCAAGAGATTATCGACATCGACACCGAGCTTGCGCGCGTACGTCGGGTCGAGTGCATGTTCGGCGTCGACAAACGCGCAGGTGCCGCCGCGCTTCTGCGCCTCGGCGATCGCGTGCAAGGCGAGCGTCGTCTTGCCCGAGCTTTCCGGTCCGTAGATTTCCAGAATGCGTCCGCGCGGGAGGCCGCCGATACCGAGAGCGAGATCCAGACCGAGCGAGCCTGACGGGATCACCTCGATCTGTTCGTCAGTGCCGCGCGCGCCCATCCGCATGATGGACCCTTTGCCGAAGGCCCGTTCGATCTGCGCGACCGCCGCATCGAGCGCTTTGTTCTTCTCCATTCTTTCTCAGCTCCTCAGCTAGGCAGTTACAACCTTTGTGTTAGGGTTGTCGCCAGATATTCCCGTATAGATTGCAGAGAGCGCGTCGTCCCATAGGAGGGAACCTATCACGGACGCACGGCGTGGGCCCTCATCGCCAATGGTGTTGCCACTCTGTTCTGAGCGCTCCACCGATGCAAGAACTTTTTGCGAACAGCAGGCCTCCCCCTGTCGGCTTGTTCGATCGGCGTCGCGGCATGTGTTGTGGCGGCGCGGCACCGTCGGGACATAAGCCAGGATCGCGCAGCCAGCTCGAGTCGGCATAGTCCCTCGGGAGAGAATGTCGGAGCGATTGACGCCGGCTCGACGGCTGTCGCGCCGTCACTGGAGCCGGCATGCGACTTCAGGATCCGCACACCGGGTCGCCTTGGCTCGCTCAGGCGCCGAATTCCGCCGGCCGCAGCAATCTGGCAATCCGGTCCAGCACGGCATTTGCCAGCGCCGCTTCGGCGCGGCCGAAGAAGCCCCGCGCGATGTCCAGGTATTCATTGATGACGGCCCTGGCCGGTGGCCCATCCGCCATCGCCAGCTCGGCGGACCCCGCGCGCAGCAGCGCACGCAGTACCGGATCGATGCGCATCAGCGGCCAGTCTTGCGGGAGCGCTTCGGCCAGCATTCGATCGATCGTGTCCTGCTGGCGCACGGCGGCGCGGACGATGCGCGCAAACAACGGAACTCTCGCGTCCGGAACACGGCCATCCTCGAACCCGCCGGCGTTGGGCAGTTCGCCCAGCCGATGCCGGACGAACTGATCGATCACCGTCTCCGGGTTCTCCGGTCCCTGCTCGGCCTGAAACAACGCCTGGACAGCGGCGACACGCGAGGCCGTGTGCGGACGCGGGCGGCGCCGCTGCTTCCGAGGCGATGTGGCCATCCTGTTCAGCCTGCGCCGAGACGCCGGGACGCGTTGACCTGCAGCAGGGCGGCCGATGCCGCTTCCGCACCTTTGTTGAAACCGTCCGCACCAGAGCGTGCCTCTGCCTGCGCAAGCGTGTCGCAGGTCAGCAGACCGGTTCCGAGCGCGATGCCGAACTGCAGCGAGACACTCATCAGGCCTTGCATGCTGGCGCGACAGATAAATTCGTAATGATCGGTCTCGCCGCGAATGATGCAGCCGAGTGCGACGAAGCCGTCATAGCGCGTCGATCCGCGCAACGCGATGCGGATGGTCTGGGGCAGTTCGAACGCGCCGGCAATGTCGAGCGTATCGAAGGTCGCGCCGGCCTCGCGCAGGATGCGTGTGGCACCGTTCGTCAGGCCGTCGACCACACCGCGATAGTAGGGTGCGCGCACCAAGAGAATATGCGGCGGCGGGCCGTCGACGTGCGGAGCGTGCGGCAGTGGTGCGTCTTCGGTGCTCATGGCGCCTTCTCAGCCATGGTCGGCATAGTGCCGAACCGCGATGGCTTTTGCTAGGGCCTGAACGAACGGCGTCGATCCACCGTCCCATGCGCGCCGTGCCGTGGTGTGGCTATCCCTCGTATTCCACGCCGACGATGTTCGGGATCGGCCGCTGCTCGACGATGTTGAGACCGTAGCCTTCCAGCCCGACGATCGTACGCCTCCGGTTGGTCAGCAAGATCATATTCTTCACGCCGAGATCGAGCAGGATCTGCGCGCCAATGCCGTAGTCGCGCAACACACGTGGCGGGCGGGAGTTCTCCGTCGAGAGCAGACGCACGCGCTCGGCCAAAGCTGTCTTGCGGTGCTCGCGGATCAGCACCACCACACCGCGGCCGGCCTTCGCGATCAGATGCATCGCATTATGGATCGCGATCCAGTGCGGTGAGCCGGTCATGTCATCCAAGAGATCGACGGCGTGCATGCGCACCATCACGGGCTCCGGGCCGGAGATATCGCCCTTCACCAGCGCGAGATGCTCCTGGTACTCGACCGTGTTGGCATACACCATCGCACGCCAGTCGCCGCCGGCCGGATGGTGGTACTCGCCGTCCTCGACCATGCGCACGAGGCGTTCGGTCATGCGGCGATACGCGATCAGGTCGGCGATCGAACCGAGTTTGAGATTGTGGCGCTGCGAGAACGCGACGAGCTCCGGCAGCCGCGCCATGGTGCCGTCGTCGTTCATGATCTCGCAGATCACCGCCGCGGGGTACAATCCGGCCTTGCGGGCGATATCGACGGAGGCCTCGGTATGTCCGGCGCGTACCAACGTGCCGCCGTCACGTGCCATCAGCGGGAAAACGTGGCCCGGCGTGGTGATGTCGTCGCGCGTGGTTTCCGGATTGATCGCGACCGCGACAGTGCGCGCGCGGTCATGCGCGGAAATGCCGGTGGTGACGCCCTCCCGCGCCTCGATCGACACGGTGAATGCGGTCTGGTGGCGCGTGCCGTTCTGCGCGCTCATCAGCGGCAGCGCGAGCTGCTCGCAGCGGTGACGGGTCAGGGCAAGACAGATCAGCCCGCGCGCATGGCGGGCCATGAAATTGATCGCATCGGGCGTCGCGAACTGGGCGGGAATCACGAGGTCGCCTTCGTTCTCGCGGTCCTCGTCATCGACCAGGATGAACATTCGCCCGTTGCGGGCTTCCTCGACCAGTTCTTCGGCCGCGGCGAGATAGTGTGAAAGCTCGGCGGTGCGCAGGCTCTGCAGGCTCTGGTTCGGCATCAGGCGGTCTCCGCCAGCCGCGCGACATAACGGGCCAGCATGTCGATTTCGACGTTCACCGCATCGCCCGGGCGGAGCAAGCCGAATGTGGTGACCTCTGCCGTATGCGGTATCACGTTCACGCCGAAAGTATCAGCCGTGACTTCATTGACCGTCAACGATACCCCGTTGACCGCGACGCTGCCTTTGACAGCGATGAAGCGGGCGAGTTCGCGCGGGATGCGGAATTGCCAGCGCGTGGAGGCGTTCTCCGGCGTCGCCGTGAGCGCCGCGCCGACACCATCCACGTGGCCGGAGACGATGTGACCGCCGAGTTCGTCCCCCACGCAGAGCGAGCGCTCCAGATTGACACGCGTCGAAACACGCCAGCTGCCAAGCGTCGTACACGCGAGCGTCTCGGCGGAGACATCGGTGGCAAACCAGTCCGGGCCGGTTTCGGTTGCGGTCAGGCAGCAGCCGGAACAGGCGATGGAGGCACCGATCGGGATCGTGGCCGTGTCGGGCCAGGGCGTGGCGATAACGAGGCGCATGTCGTGCCCGGTGCCGAGAGGGGTGATGCGACGAACGGTGCCGAGCGCGGTGACAATGCCGGTGAACATCGGGGTTCCCATGCAGCGGATACCGGCTGGTAGGGGTAGGCGAGAGCGCGGCGGCAATCAAGCAGGCGTCTCAGGCCTGCCGGACGAACTCACTCAGCACATCGTCGCCGAGAGGCACCGAACGGCGGCGCACGAAGCGCGGCATCGCGTCGAGCCGATCAACGCCGAATGTTTCCACGGCGGGCCAACCGTCGCCGCCCATGATGCCCGGCGCATGGAACCAGGCGATGCGGTCCGTCAGCCCGTCCCGCAACAGCGCGGCGGCGATCTGTGCCCCGCCTTCCACCAGAAGGCGGGTGATGCCGCGATCGCCGAGTGCACGCAGGCCGGCGCGCAGATCCACCCCGGACGGGGTGCCGCCGACCGCCAGCAAATGCACGCCGAGATCGGCGAAGGCGCGTCGGCGATCGGGGTCGGCGCCGGCGCGGAGTACCATCCAGGTCGGCGTTTCCTGCGCGGTCACGATCAGCCGCGCGGTCAGTGGTGTCCTGAGATGGCTGTCAGCGACGACGCGCACGACCGGCGTCGGGCGGCAGCCCGGCAGGCGGCAGGTCAGATCGGGATCGTCCGCCAGCACCGTGCCGACCCCGACCAGAATCGCATCGTGCCGAGCGCGCAGCGCATGCGCCGCGCGGCGTGCGGCGGGACCGGTGATCCAGCGGCTTTCGCCGCCGTGGGTTGCAATGCGCCCGTCCAGGGTGGACGCGAGCTTCAACGTGACGAGCGGCCGCCCGGTGGTGATGCGCTGGCGGAAGCCGGCGAGAACATCGTTCGCCTCGTTTGTCAGGACGCCCTGTTCCACCTTGATCCCAGCCGCGCGCAGTCTGGCCACGCCCTGGCCATCGACGCGCGGGTCCGGATCACGCGCGCCGATCACCACGCGGGCGATGCCGGCGGCGATCAAGGCGTCCGTGCAGGGCGGGGTACGGCCATGGTGGCAGCACGGTTCCAGCGTGACATAGGCGGTCGCGCCACGCGCCGCGCTCGCTGCCATCGCGAGCGCCTGCGGCTCGGCATGCGGCCGACCGCCGGGCGCGGTGACGGCGCGGCCAACCACGCGGCCGTTATTGACAATGACGCAGCCGACCGAGGGGTTCGGCCAGGTGTTGCCGAGACCCCGCCGTGCCAGAGCGAGCGCCGCGCCCATGTGCGTCGCATCGTCGCCGATCATGCCGGATGGTAAACCGCGCGCGCCTGAGGCGAGAAGGCCGATGCGGCGATCACGTTGCAGCCCCGACGAATTCGCCGCGCGCACCGATCCCGCACTGTTCTGCCGATGCATGCGGCTGCGCAGATTGTGTATTGCATAAAGGCAACAAATCCCGCCTCTCTGCCTCGGTGCGAACTGCACACGACGAGCCGTGTCGCAGAGCGACCATCTCGCGCGGTGTTTCGGCCGTTCTTGGCCTCGAAGCAAAAACCGCTGCTGATCGCGGGCAGAGGGAGTGGCGCGATCGAC